>PMBV01000304.1 GCA_003153055.1 Myxococcales bacterium | reverse complement strand
CGCAAGGCCTACGGCGGGGCCTACGACGTCATGGCGTCCAAGCACATCAGGGCCGACGTGAACTTCGCCTACCCGACCGCGGAGATCGCCGTGATGGGCCCCGAGGGCGCGGTCAACATCATCTTCCGCAAGGAGCTCGAGGGCGCCACCGACGCCAAGGCCGAGAAGGAGCGCCTCGTGGCTGACTACCGCGAGAAGTTCGCCAACCCCTTCAAGGCCGCCGAGCTGGGCTACATCGACGAGGTCATCCGCCCTGAGGAGACCCGGCTCAAAATCATCAAGGCGCTCGAGATGCTGAAGGACAAGCGCCAGGAGAACCTCCCGCGCAAGCACGGGAACATTCCCCTCTGATGTCTGGCGGAGCGGGGCGCCTCAGCGCCCTGGAGGAGCCCTGGTCAGTCCAGCTCCTCCCGGTCCTGGGCGCGCTTCCAGATGGCGAAGTCGTTCTTCGCCTGCTCGAGGAGCGGGGCGACCTCTCTGAGCACCCGCTGGATCTCGACGGCGTCGAGGTCTTGAAGCTCGGCTCCCTCCGCCTCGGGCCGCACTCCTTCAAAGGTCCCGTCAGCGCTCCATTCCCGAAGCATCGCCTCCCGCAGTGACTCGAGGTCGATGGCGCCCGGGCGGGCCTCGTCGTTGATGGAGCTGCTGTCGGAGATGAAGACCTCGGCCTCCGGGAAGAGGGTCTCGAGCTCCCGAAGGGCCCTGACGATGTTGACGTAGTCGGCGGCGGCGCGCGGTGAGGGCTCGGGCTCGGTGGCTCCGCTGAAGTCGTCGGTCTCGACGAGCTCACACACGGAGTAGCCCTCGCAGCGCTCGGAGAGCGTGGACGCCCACTTCTCTTGGTGATCACGCAAGCGGCGCTTGTCCCGAGCGCTCCACTCGCGTCTGCAGTGAATTCGATACTGAATGCTCCAACCCATCGCGCCTCCGAAGACCCCTCAGCATAGCGGGGGGCGGCGGAGACCGTCGAGACAATGGAGGCGTCGCCTGGTCAGACGGTGGGTTCGGGATCCCACCGTGGTGGCTTCCAGGCGCCCTGCGGTGCGTCGAAGAACTCGTCCGCGTCGACCAGGAGCTTCTCGAGCGGCGCGCGATCGAACCGAATGCGGCCCAGCGCCGGCGGCTCTTTGGGGACCTTCTCATCGACGGCCACGAGGTTGGTGTGGCCCCGAATGGCGAGGCGACCGGTGGTGAGGTTGTCGACCCTGTAGTGGAAGTCGCAGGCCACTCGGCCCAGGCGGGTGAGGGCGACGCGTACCGAGAGGAGGTCCTCGTAGGCGATGAAGCTCTCGAAGCGCACGTTGAGCTGCCGCATGGCCAGGTACCAGCCCCGCTGGAACAGCTCGATGGCGGGCACGCCGAAGCGGCGGAAGTACACCTCTCGGCCCTGCTCGAACCACACGGCTGCGCAGCGGTGGTGCACGAAGCCCAGCCCATCGGTCTCCGAGAAGGTGACGCGGTGCTCGAGGTGCGCGGTCAGGTCGTCCCAGCGTGACATTGGGCCTCCTTAGCGCGCTTGGGCGGGCCCGTCCGCTCGGGAGGTAGCTTTGAGCCTTCGCTCTTGGCCATACTGCCCAGGCCATGAGCATCTTCGACCCCCTCCTGGAACGACTCCGAGTGTCGCGGAGCTGGTCTCCTGCCTGGTTCCGCGGGTTGGCCACCGCTCAACTGTCGGACATCGTCGAGCGGGAGGCCGCGCGGGCGCGTGAGACCGTCGACGCGCTGGCCCTCAAATACCCCTCGGCGGGTGCCCGGGAGCTGGCCCAGCGGCTCATCGACCAGAAGAAGTCGGTCGCCGGCATGGTCGGCGGTGTCACCGGCGTCTTCGGCCTCGTCACCGTGCCGATCGATCTGGTCGGCATGGTGTACCTCCAGCTCGCGCTCCTGGCGGAGATCGCCACGGTCTTCAAGGTGAACTTGAAGAGTGAGCACGCGCGGGGCGAGCTGCTTGAGCTCTTCGGCTACTCCAACGGCGTCGGGGCGTTGCAGCGGGCCAGCCCCAAGGTGTTGGGCAGCGTGGTGGCGAGCCTCCTCGCTCGTGGGGGCCTCACGACCGTTTCCCGCGCCATGCCCCTCGTCGCCGCGCCCATCGCGGCCTACCTCAACAACCATCACATTCAGGCCATCGGCGACGCGGGCATCCGCCACTACGTCGGCTGGGTCCACGCCCACGAGAAGACGAAGAAGGCGTCGTCGAACTGAGTCTTCGGGCGAGCTCAGCCGAGGCGGGCGCTCCCGGAGCTCTTCGCTCTCGCCATCAACACGAGGAAGGCGACTCCCCCGACGAGCGCGGTGATGGCTCCCACCGGTGGCTCGGTGTGAAAGGCACGGAACAGCACCCGCGCCAGGAGATCAGCCAGCATCAGGAAGGTCGCTCCCACCAGCGCGCTCACCGGCACCGCGACTCGCTGATCCACCCCGAAGAGCAGGCGAACCAGGTGGGGCACGACGAGCCCTACGAAGCCGACCAGGCCTGACACCGACACCACCGCCGCGACCGCGACGGAGGCGGCTGCCAGGAGCCACCGGCGGGTGCTTCCGACGTCGACCCCGAGGCTGTGGGCGTCTTCTTCACCCAGCATCAAGAGGTTGAGGCGACCCGACAGCGCCACCATCACGCCCACCGCCAGCGCCACTGCCAGCGCCGTGGCGATGAGGGTCGCCGTCGTCTCCTGACCCAGAGAGCCGGTCAGCCAGAACAGCACCTCGCCCAGGCGATCCGGAGCCACCAGGGCCTTGATGAAGGTGATGGCCGCCAATGCGATGGAGTTGAGGATGACGCCCGCCAGGAGCGTCGTGTGAGCGACGTCGCCGCGTGCCCAGCGCCCGATGGTGAGTACCAGGGCCGTGGCCCCCGCGGCGCCTCCGAGGGCCAGCACCGACGTCGGTGAAACCCCGGGGAGCAGCGCGAAGGACGGGAGCCCCAGTGCCAGGGCGACCGTCGCGCCCAGCGCCGCGCCGCCGCTGACTCCGAGCACGAAGGGGTCCGCCAGCGGATTTCGCAAGAGGGGCTGGAGCGTCGCGCCCGAGGTCGACAGGGCCACGCCGACGATGGCCGCCAACACGACCCGGGGCAGGCGGAGGGAGAAGAAGATGGTCTCCTCTGGAGTCCCGGGGACGAGGACGAGGTGGTAGTCGAGGGGCTGCTCGCCCAGGGCCATGGAGAGGGTGAACGCGCCGAGCATCGCCGCCGAGCTCCAGAGGAGGGCCCGCGCGAGCCTCCCAGGAGTGAAGCGAGTCGCGCCCATGGGGCTCGTGTACGAGATGCGGGGCACGGCGACAAGGCGGGCGACAAGGCGGACGACAAGGCGCGCTTGCGTCACCTCTGTCTGCCGTGCCCAACACCGTCCTATGGGCGGCGTTTTCACCTCTTTCCCCCGCCCTTCTCCTCGAGGAGAAGGGGGCCCGCTCTCAGGGCCGCGGGGCCCTGGACGACCGCACTGCCAACGCTTCGTCTCGGGTGGCTGAACGCGGGCGGGGCGTGGCGGTTCGTCCGGGCCTCCACCACCGCCCTCGTTCACTCTGACTCGGGAGCTTCAGGGTTCAGGCAATGCCCTCGGTCTTGGGCCCTCTGCCGGTCAAGGGCACCGGCAGAAATGAACTCTGCTCTAAGGAAGTAGGAATAGGGAATAGGGAACACGGGCGCCCACGTTTGGGCCCCTACGGGCGTTGGAGCCCTCAACGTGGCGAGCATGCCTCGAGATGCGGTGGCGGGGCCAGTGCTCACCACCGAGGCGGTCTGGTCAGCCCCTCGGCCTCGGAGCGCGGTGAGCACCTGTGAGAGCCACGAGCCGTGCACACTCCACCTACGGGCCGAGGGGCTCGTGATGCTCGCCCGGAGCCCCGGACCTCATGGCTGCGACCCATGCCTCGGGCGATTCGGTGGCAAATTTCGACACCTCGGTTGTCTGAAATGCGGCCCGGCTCGAGACAACCAAGGAGCCATGCCCGAACTGTTCGCCCGTTCGGTGATGCTCTTTTCATCGACGCCAGCGCTGTCGGGCAGCAAAGACGGAGACGGAAAAGTGGGTCCACCAGTGTCCTTGACTGGCAGAGGGCCAAAGACCGAGGGCATTGCCTGAGCCCTGAAGCTCTCGAGTCAGAGTGAACGAGTGGGGTGGTGGAGGCCCGGACGAGCCGCCACGCCACTCCAGCGTTCAACCACCCAGGATGAAGTGTTCGGCAGTGCGGTCGTCCGGGGCCCCGCGGCCCTGAGAGCGGGCCCCCTTCTCCTCGAGGAGAAGGGCGGGGGAAAGAGGTGAAAACGCCGCCCATAGGACGGTGTTGGGCTGTGCAGAGTGAGGTGACGAAAGCGCCCCTTGTCGCCCGCGCCATGTCGCCGCCCGCGCCATGTCGCCCGCCCGCGCCTTGTCGCCCCCTAGCCGCCCGCGCCTTGTCGCCCCTTGTCGCCCGGAGGAGGCGGCGGCGGTGGAGCCCGCGGAGGCGGGACCGGAAACGGAAACGGCGTGTGGCTGATGGGCGCCAGCTCGTCGGCGTAGCGGAGCAGCGCCGCCACCAACGAGAGCAGCAAGGGCCCCATGAAGATGCCCGCGAAGCCGAAGACGCTGACTCCGCCGAGCAGACCCGTGAAGACCAGCAACGCCGAGACGTTCGCCGAGCCCGAGATGACCAGTGGCCGCACCACGTTGTCCGAACCCGCCACCAGCACGATGCACCACAGCGTGAGGAAGATGGCCCAACCCGTCTCGCCCTGGGCCAGCAGCGTCGTCGCCGCCGGCACCCACACCAGAGCCGTGCCGACGATGGGCACCAGCGAGGCCATCGCACCGACCCCGGCGAACACCAGCGGCGATGGAATTCCAGCGATGCCGAAGCCGATGCCCAAGAGCGAGCCCTGCACCAGCGCCGTCGCCAGCGTGCCCAGCACGACCCCCCGAGTGACGGCTCCCAAGTGCGCCGCGAGGTCTACTTTCCTCGCCGTCGTCATGGGAATGAGGCGGATGCCCCGCTGCAACATGCGCTGGCCATCGCGCAGGAAGAAGAAGAGCAGGAACATCATGAAGAGGAACTGCGTGATGGTCGAGAAGGCGCCCAGCACCAGCGAGCCGCCCGTCGAGGCCACCCGCTGCAACACCGCCTGCGCCCCATCGGAGGCCTGCTGGAGGATCTCCTCCTTCGACAGCGAGGTGATGGACTGGGTCTTCTCGAGCGCGAGCTGCACCGGCTTGAGCTCGAGCACCAGCTCGAGGGCCGGGAGCTTCCGGTCGCGGGCCTCGGTCTGAAACCGCAGCAACAGGTGGCTGGCCTGCTGGCCGAACGCAAAGGCAAACAACGCCACCGGGCCCGTCACCACCACGAAGGTGAGCCCAGTCACCAGCCCCGCCGACAGCATGGGCCGCTTCCACCGGGCCAACAACCGCTTCTGGAGCGGGTGGAGCATGAAGGCGATCAACGCCGCCCACATGATGGGCGAAGAGAAGACCGAGAGGATGAGGTACAAGAGGTACCCCAGGATCGCCGTCGTCGCCAGGCCGAACGCCCGCGAGTAGTACCGCCCAGGGCTGACCCCGGGCGACGATGGAGACGACTGGTAGCTCATTGCGCCATGCAAGCACGTCGCTCTCGCTTCGCCCAGTTTTGGACCTGGCCCTCACCCAGGCCGTCACTCACCCGAGCGGGGTGAGAAGAGCCGCGTCCACAGGCTCCCTCGCTTCGCTTTGCCCCACGTCCAGATCCACCGGGGCACGCGGTACGCGAGATCGATGGCGTAGGCGTCCGTCTGCGGCACCGAGGTGATGTGCACTCGCTTCAGCGCAGGCGGCGGCTGCCGCTGGAGCGCCTCCACCCACCGGTGTGCGTGAGACAGCGGCCCGTTGAGCGACACCAGCTGCACGAAGCGCAGCGAAGGGTGCTGGAGCAGTCGCATCAGCGCGACGATGTGGTCCTCCGCCACCACCGGCAGCTCGCCCGATGGTCTCGCCGCCAAGAGGCGCACGTACCCCAGCTGCCAACCCAGGCCCAGGCGCTCACTCCCCAGCTCCGGGGTCAGGCCGGGCACCTTGAGCAGCGTTTCGACGACCTCTCGGGCCGACCGTTTGGCCATCGGGCTCGTGCCCGGCGAGTCGACCGTGTGATGCGCGCGAATGAGCGCCGCTCGCTGAGACTGCTGGCCCTGGGCGTCACTCAGAGCGTCCGCCAAACCCAGCCACTCCCCCGGCGCGTCCAGTCGCCGCATCAGCGAAGCCTCGAGAGACGCAGGCAGGTGCTCGTCGGCCACCGACCACAAGGGACCCGGCACCGACACCTTCTTGCTCGCCGGCCGTGCCTCGACCGTCATGGGCGCCAGCTCCTCCAGCGCCTCGGCGAAGGCGGCCGAGCTCGGGTACCGAGCTGACGGCATCGGCGAGAGCGCTCGCCGCGCCACCACCTCGGCCGACTTCACGCCGTCGGGAAAGCCGAGGGTCCGAAGCTTCCCTCCGAAGATGAGCGGCTGGAGCGCCTCGCGTGATTTCAGCGGCGCGCCGTCGCTCGAAGGCCCGACCTCGTAGGGGCCCCGACCGGTCAGCACCAGGCACAGGAGCCAACCGAGGGTGAAGACGTTGCTGCGGGCCGTCGCCGGGTGCCCCAACAACTCCTCAGGGGTGAAGAGCCTCCACTCGGCGGGCGTGGCGAACCCCTCGTCGGGCTCAGCGTCGAGGGCCGCCAGCTGCAGCATCAACCGCCCGGTGGGAGAACGCCCCAGCACCGAGGGGCGCACCGCGAGGCCCGGGCGAACGAAGGTGTCCCCCAGCACCGCTTCGGCCTCGGCCATCGCCAGCGCGATCGCCCGCACCTCTTCGAGCCCCTGGTCGATGTTGGGGAAGGTTCCCTCGGGCCGCTGCCCCGGCGCCTCCACCACAGCCCAGGGCCGCCCGCTCTCCTCGCCGATATCCACCAGTTGGGGCCAGCGAGTCGAGGTGAGCCGTGACGCCAGGTACCACCGGCGCAGCACCCGCGCCTTCTGGGACGCCGTCAGCACCGGGAGCGCCCGCTCGACCCAGAGCTCGCCTGGCACGTCGACCACGCCCAGCGGGCGGACTCTTCCCGCCTCGACGAAAGAGCCCTGGCTCCAGACGTGCGAGGTCATCTCCCACCGCGCCGAGAACGGAACCGCCATGCACGTCCCCCAGGCAAGAGCCCAGCTTCTTCTTTAACAGGCCGAGAGGAAGAGGCGTTGTGTCGGGGCCGCGTTTGGAGTGTGCTCGGGGCCGCTACATGGGAGCATCACGATGAATTCCCCGGAAAAATCCGCCTCGGACGACGTCACCGCCAAGGTCCCCGCGTCCGAGACCGCCGATGAAGAGGGCGACCCGCGGCCCTGAGCGCCGGTCCTCCGAGGAAGACGCGTGCGCCTCTTGTCCGTCGAGTACGAGCGTTTCCGCAACCTCACCCGGGCGTCGCTCGAGCCCTCCCCCCACGCCACCATCGCGGTGGGCCCGAACGGGCAGGGGAAGACGAACCTCCTCGAGGGCGTGTACTTCCTCGCCACCTTGAAGCCCCTCAGGGCGAGCCGCCTGGCCGAGCTGGTGCAATTCGGTCAGCCCAGCGGCCGCGTGTGTGGGCGCTTTCTCTTGAGCGGCGCGGTGCGGGAAATCGCCGTGGAGGTCATGCCCGGCGCCCGAACGGCCTTCGTCGACGGCAAGCGCGCCCCGTCGCTGGAAGCCTACTTCGGAGGCGTTTCGGTGGTGGCCTTCACGCCCGATGACCTGGCGGTGGTGAAGGGGGGCCCCGAGGGTCGCCGCGCTTTTCTCGACCGCAGCGTCTTCAATCGCTTCCCCTCCTACCTCGAGGAGAGCCGGGAGTACGCCCGGGCCCTGAAGAGCCGGAACCGGCTGCTGAAGGACAACGCCCCCATGGCGCACCTCCAGGCCTGGGATGCCACTCTGGCGCGGGTGGGCGCCCGCCTGTGGACGAGGCGGCGCGCGCTGGTGGCCGAGGTCGCCCCCAAGGCCCAGGTTGCCTTCGAGCGCATCGGCCGCACCAGCGAGCCGGCAGCCTTCACCTACCATCCGAGCCACCTGAAAGACGTCGACTTCGCGTCCGCCAGCGAGGCCCAGCTCCTCGAGGTGCTGGCAGCTCGCCTCGACGAGCGGCTCCCCCGAGATTCGGAGCGCGGGTTCACCTCGGTCGGGCCCCACGCCGATGACCTCGACGTGACGCTCGGCGCGCACGAGGCCCGGCACTACGCTTCGCAAGGGCAGTCGCGCGCCCTGGTGCTGGCGTGGAAGGTGGCTGAGATAGAGAACCTCGCGACCTGGAACGGCTTTCTCCCGCTGCTCCTGCTCGACGACGTCTCCAGCGAGCTCGACCCCGAACGCAACGCCTACTTGATGGGCTACTTGGCCGATTCGGGGGCCCAGACGATTCTCACCACGACGGATCGCGCGCTGGTCGCCCGCGCCGCCAAGGAAGACACCCGGTGGCTCAACGTCGCCCGGGGAGCGATCGAGCCAGGTTGACGCTTCTCCTTGCGTTTGAGACCCCTCGTCGAGAACTAAGACGTCACGCACTCCGGGGACTCGCCCATGGCGTGGTTGAATTACCACCACCTGCTGTACTTCTGGACGGTCGCCCGTACCGGGACCATCGCGCTCGCCAGCAAGGAGCTGCACCTCTCTCAGCCCACCATCAGCACGCAGATCAAGACCTTGGAGGACTCGCTGGGCCAGCACCTGTTTCAGCGGCAGGGCCGGAGACTGGTGCTGACCGACGTGGGTCGAACCGCCTTTCGCTACGCCGACGACATCTTCCACATGGGGCGCGAGATGCAGGAAGCGTTGACGAGGGGGCCGACGGGTCAACACGTGCGCTTCTCGGTGGGGGTGGCCGATGTCATTCCGAAGATGGTGGCGGAGCGGCTCCTCGAGCCCGCCTTCGACGCCGTGCCCGAGCTTCAACTCGAGTGTCACGAGGGTCCGCTGGCGCAGCTCCTCGCTCGGCTCGCACTCCACGAGCTCGACGTCGTCTTGTCGGAGCAGGCGGCACCGGCCGACATCAAGGTGCGCGCCTTCAGCCACAAGCTCGGCTCGAGCGGCACCACCTTCTTCGCCCACAAGGCCCAGGCGGGGCTGGCCAAGCACTTTCCCCAGTCGCTCGACGGCGCGCCGATGCTGGTGCCGAGCCCAGGCACCCAGCTGCGCAGTGAGCTCGACCAGTGGTTTCAGCGGAACGAGTTGCGACCACGACTGGTGGGGGAGTTCGACGACAGCGCCCTGATGAAGGTCTTCGGAGCCCGGGGCCGCGGCGTGTTCACCGCTCCATCGGCCATCGAGGCGGCGGTGGTGCGCGAGCTCGACGTGGTGGTGCTCGGTGAGGCGCCAGACCTCATTCAGTCGTTCTACGCCATTTCGGTCGAGCGTCGGCTCCGGCACCCCGCGGTGGTCGCGGTGGCTGAGTCGGCCCGCAGAGACCTCTTCAGCTGAGGCTCCCCACTCGGGTGGGTAGCAGCCGACCACCGTCAACACGGGTTGTCACCACCGCGCGCACGAATCGAATCCTCGAGCGCGGAGGGGCCAGAGTTGTGTATTCATTGCTCACGCCTTCCCGATGCACCGACCTCGACACGAAGCCGGCGACCTGAACTTTCGCTTTCGCGCAGCTGAGCTGCTGGTGGGGCATCTGCCGCCCTTCGTGGGGAGCCGGCTGCGCTCCGGGGTGTTGCGGGCCGCGGGCATGCAGCTGGGCACCACGTCGGTGTTCTGGGGCTTTCCCACCTTCGTGGGGTCGCGCAAGGGTATCGCTCGCCTGCGCATCGGGGAGGCCTGCGGCTTCAACGCGGGCTGTTTCTTCGACCTTCACGACGAGCTCCTCATCGAGGACGACGTCTCGGTCGGCCACGACGTGATGTTCCTCACCCGCACCTGGGAAGAGGGCCCGCGCACGCAGCGCGCCGGTCGGCCGCTCCTGGCGCCGGTGCGCATCGGCCGAGGCACGTGGATCGGCGCTCGGGCGACCATCATGCCCGGAGTCACCATCGGCGAGGGCGCCGTCATCGGGGCCTCGGTGGTGGTCGCCACGGACGTCGCGCCCAACACGCTGGTCATGGGCCCCCAGAGAATTTCGTTGGCGAAGTGGCGTACTGGTTGAACTCGAGGAAGGAGCAGCACGTGGTGGAGCGCGGAACTGCAATCGGCATCATCTACACGGCGTTGAAGGGCGTCCTCGAGCAGGCGGGCTTGCCGCCCCTGGCCTCGTTGACCGAAGAGACCGTCATCGTGGGAAAGGACGCCGTGCTCGACTCGCTCGGCGTCGTGGCGCTCATCGTCGACATCGAGCAGGCGCTCGAGGAGCACGACGTGTCCATCACCCTCGCGAGCGACAAGGCGATGTCGGCGAAGAACAGCCCCTTCCGCACCGTGGGCGTCTTGGCGGACCACGTGCTCCAGACCATCGCGGAAGGCGGGGCCTCATGAGCGACCAACGGGTCGTTCTCATCACCGGCACTCGCAAGGGCATCGGCCGTCACCTCGCCGAGACCTACGCCAAGCGCGGCTTCTTGGTCGAAGGGTGCAGCCGGGGCGACGCGGGCTGGGAAGGCGAGAACTACACTCACGCCAACCTCGACGTCGCCGACGAGAAGGCCGTCAAGCGGTGGATCAGCGGCGTCGCCAAGCGGCACGGTCGCATCGACATCGCCATCAACAACGCGGCCATCGCGACGATGAACCACGTGCTCCTCACTCCGGCGGCCACGGCCAACCGCATGCTCGAGGTGAACGTCACCGGCACGATGCTCGTCTGCCGTGACGCCGCCAAGGTGATGATGCGTCGCAAGTACGGGCGCATCATCAACTTCACCACCATCGTCGCCCCCATCGCCCTGGCTGGCGAGGCGATCTACGCGGCCTCGAAGAGCGCCGTGGTGACGCTGACCCGCATCCTCGCCTTCGAGCTGGGCCAGTGGGGCATCACCTGCAACTCCTTCGGCGCCACGCCCATCATGACCGACATGATTCGCGGCGTTCCGAAAGAGAAGGTCGACGCGGTGGTGGAGGGGCTGGCCATCAAGCGCCTGGGGACCTACGAAGACTGCACCAACGTCTGTGACTTCTTCATCTCGCCGGCCAGCGACAACATCACCGGCCAGGTGCTGTACCTCGGCGGCATCACATGACCCACTGGCTCCTCGACCGCATGCAGCAGTGGACGAGCGAGCCCGCGCTGGTGTGGGCCGACGCGCGAACCAGCTATGGCGAGCTGCTGGCCGGCGTGGAGCGCTGGAGAACCGAGCTCGACCGTCTCGAGCTTGGGGCGGGGGAGGTGGTCATCATCGAGGGCACCTTCTCGCCCAGCTCGTGCTCGTTGCTTCTCGCGCTGCTCGACCGGAAGGCCATCGCGGTGCCGGTGACGCCGGGCCAGCGGGTGCACCGCGCCGAGTTCGCCGCCATCGCCGAGGCCCAGGCCACTTTCAGCATCGACGACGCCGACGTGGCCACCCTCGAGCGCCATGAGCGCGCCGTCACCAACCCCCTGACCCTGAAGCTGCGGGCGCGGGGGCACGCTGGCCTGGTCATCTTCTCGTCGGGGAGCTCGGGGGCCGCGAAGGCGGTGCTGCACGACTTCGAAGCCTTGCTCGAGAAGTTCCGCGCGCCACGACAGAAGAAGTGCGTCCTCACCTTTCTCTTGTTCGACCACATCGGCGGCATCGACACGCTGATGAACACGCTCTCGAACGGGGGCACTGTCGTCACCACGCCGAGCCGCGACCCCGAGCGAGTGTGCGCCCTCATCGAGTGCCACGGCGTGCACACCCTGCCGACCTCGCCCACCTTCCTCAACTTGCTCTTGCTGTCCGAGGCGTACCGGGAGCACGACCTCTCGTCGCTCAAGGTCATCACCTACGGCACCGAGCCCATGTCGCTGCCGACGCTCGGCCGGCTCGCCGAGGTCTTCCCCGGAGTGAAGCTGGTGCAGACCTACGGGCTGTCGGAGCTGGGCGTGCTGCGCTCGAAGTCGCGGCAAGACGGCTCCTTGTGGCTCTCGTTCAGTCATGACGGCTTCGAGACCCAGGTTCGCGACGGTGTCCTCTGGGTGCGGACTCCCACGGCCATGCTCGGCTACCTCAACGCGCCCGACCTCTTCGACGCTGACGGCTGGCTCAACACCCAAGACGCGGTGGAGACCGACGGGCCGTACCTGCGGATTCTCGGCCGCGTGTCCGACCTCATCAACGTGGGCGGGCAGAAGGTGTACCCCGCCGAGGTCGAGGGAGTGCTGATGCAGCTGCCCAACGTGGCCGACGTGGCTGTGTATGGAGAGAAGAGTCCGCTCACCGGGCACTTCGTCGCCGCGCGGGTGAATCTCATCGCGCCCGAGCCCCTGCCTGCTTTTAAGAAGCGCCTCCACGCGTTCTGCCGGGAGCGCCTCGCGCCGTTCAAGATTCCCGTGCGCATCACCCTGACCGAGGAGCAGCAGTTCAGCGCTCGCTTCAAGAAGATGAGGAAGCCCGCGCCATGAGCCCACTGTTCTCGAGGTTGTCGAGCCTCTTCTCCGAGGAGCTCGAGGCGCTGCACCCGCGGGTCGAGGTCGCCAACGCCCTCGGAGCCCTCATCCCTCCTCGAATGGCGAGCGGGCTGAGAGCCCGGCTCCTCCAACAGGCTGGCTTCAGCCTCGGCGAGGGAACCCAGGTGCACGGGCGGCCGCGCCTCACCGGCGGGCCACAGCTCACGAAGAACCTCGTCGTCGGCCGCGATTGCGTCATCGAGGTCGGCTGCACCTTCGACCTCGAGGCGACCATCACGCTCGAAGATGGAGTCACCCTCGGCCACCAGGTGATGATTCTCACCAGCACCCATGAGCTCGGTCCGGCGCAGCACCGCGCTGGGCCGGTCACCCGCGCCCCCGTCACCATCAAGGCCGGTGCGTGGGTGGGCCCCCGCGCCATCGTGCTCCCCGGCATCACCGTCGGAGAGGGCGCCATCGTCATGCCCGGGGCGCTGGTGAACAAAGACGTGCCCCCCAACACGCGCGTGGCCGGTACTCCCGCGCGTGCCGTGGAGACCCTACCGTGAAGCGATTCGGCGGCCCCCGGGATGATCGACGAGGCGTAGACCCCGCGCGCGGTGGAGACCCTTCCGTGAAGCGATTCGGCGCCCCCCAGGATGAGCGACGAGGCGTGGACCCCGCGCGGGCCGTGGAGAACCTGCCGTGAAGCGATGGAGCAAGGTGGCGTTGGGGCTGGCGGTCGTCGGATGCTGGCCGTTGGCGTGGCGGCTGACCGGGCCTCGGGTGCCGCGCTTCCCGTACGCCGCCGCAGGTCGTCCCACCGAGACAGCGAGCCTCAAGGGCTTCGCGCCGTGGAACGTGGAGGTCGAGCCGGGCCTCAGCTTGCGCGGGATTCGCCGCGAGCCGACCTCGGCCGACGCCGGGTGGATCCTCTTCTTTCACGGCAATGACTCAGCGCAGCTCGCCAGCGGCGCATCGGTCCTCTCGCGCCTCGCCGGTGGGGCTGATGTCGGCCTGGCGATGGTCGCCTACCGGGGCTTCGACGGCTCGCCTGGCAAGCCCTCCCCCGCGGCCCTTCGCGCCGACGCGCTGGCCATCTTCGGTGCGCTGGGGGTCGACCCGGGGCGTGTCCGCCTCTACGCCTTCTCGCTGGGCGGGCCCTTGGCGGTGCACGTCGCCGCGGAGCTCAGCCGGCGAGGGACTCCGCCGAGCTCGCTGACGCTGCTGGCCGGCAGCTCGGAGCTTGCCATGCTGCCGCAGGTGCCCTGGGCTCCGCTCCTTCGAGGAGACCTCTACGAGGCGGGGCCCGAGCTCGCTGAGGTCCGCTGCCCGGTGCGGCTCTTCCACGGCCTGGCCGACACCACCTTGCCGGTGACGCAAGCCCACGCGATGGCCGCCCGCCTCGGGGCTCGAGGGCGGCTGACCGAGCTGCCTGGTGTCACCCACGAGACGATTCTCACCACCGCGTTGCCGGAGTGAGACGAAGGGTCAGTGCGCCACCACCATGGTGCCGCTGTATCCCGGGAGTGACACGGACAGCACTCCACCGGTGACGGCGGTGGCGTGGCTGACCGACGCCGGGCGAAAGGGCGACGCGGCGGCGGTCGTGTACACGTCGGCTTGGGTCAGCGGGGCGAAGGACTGGAACCCCACCGTCACTTGCTTGGCCGAGGCCGAGCGGTTGAGGAGGACGACCTTCAGCACACCGCTGGCCCTGTCGTACGAAGGGTGCACGGCGACGTCGGCGTCGGTGCTGCTGCTCGCGAGGTAGACGTCACCGAAGCTCGCGCCGTGGCCGTCGTAGCTCAGGTACAGCGCGAAGGCGCTCTGCACCGCCACGTCGCCGTCGGCCATTTCCCAGTAGTTGGCGTACGAGACGCCTTCGCGAGCGAAGAGGCCGAGGGCGTCGGCGTGCGCGACCAACCCCACCGCGTTGAGTGTGTAGCCGAGGTTCCATTCGGTGACGCCGATGGCCGTGCCGGGGAAGTTGGCTTCGATGGCGGCGCGGAGCCGGGGAATGAATTGCTTGTTCCCCAGCGCGTCGGTGTCCCACGCCTTGTCATTGTAGGTGGGGTCCCACAGGTTGCGCGGCTCGGCCAGCACCATGGCAGCGCCGGCTGTGGTAGGGCTGGTGGTGGTCGAGCTGACGGTAGGGTAGCCCGAGGCCTGTGGGTACCAGTGGAAGTCGAAGGCGTCGAGGAGCCGGACCCCGGCGGTGTCTGACGCCTCCTTGAATCGTTTGAGGAAATAGTCGGAGAAGGGACCGTGCTGTTCGACCCACGCGTTGGAGTTGAGCACCGGGTCCATATCCTCTCCGCCAGTCATGATGCCGTCGTAGGACATGGCCGCCGGCCCCATCACCTTCCACCCGGCGCTGGTCTTCGACTTGAGGTACTTCGCCGCGGAGAGCATCTTGCCGGTGACCTCGAGGTAGTCCGGCTTGGAGAGCCCGTGGGTGCTTGGCCAACCCTCGAACTCGTTGTCGAGTTGCCACCACTTGAACTGAGGATCGGGGCTGACGCTCATCGCGTCGATGAAGGCCGTCTGGTAGGTCGTGTCGAGGGTGTAGTTGGGCGCGCCATTGGTGAGCTGGGCGAAGGTGCCGGAGCCCGAGCAGCCAGTGGCGATGGCCCCAGCCAGCGGAACCGTCATCATCAGCACCGCCTGAGGGACGTCGCGGACGATGTACGACAGGGCGTTCTCCACCGCCGCTCCATTGGCGCACGACGACGCGCTGTACATGCCACAGGCTGTCCAGTTGGTGTTGCAGCTCCCGTCGGTTCCACCGTTGGAGACTCCGGTCTTCCAGTTGTAGGTGCTGAACTGATTCCCGCCGAGCCGGAAGAAGCGGAACAGCTTCTCGTCGTGGAAGGCGCGGCATTTGTTGGCCGCCGTTCCGCTGCCCGCGTTGACCCCGAAGATGTACGGGCTGACCGGCCGGGCCATCTTGGGAATCGTCACTGTGACGGTGGTGGTCGAGCTGGGGCTGACGAGGGTGCCCGCATCGAGCGCTACCCACGGGGTCACGCTGTCGATGCCCCCGCCGCCTCCGTTGCCACCTCCTCTGCTGCCACCCGCGCTGCTCCCACCACCGACGCCGCTCCCGCCACCGATGCCGCTCCCACTCCCGCCACCGACTCCTCCGTTGTCAGAAGTGCCGTTCGCCGTCCCGGTGCAACCCAATGCTACGCCTAGGGTGAGGATCAGCGCACAGTGCATCCATTTTCCAGAGACCATGGTCGCTCGCTCCTTAAGAGGGCTCCTACCTAGCACAGCAAGCCTGGTCATCGCGCGCGGTGGGATTCAAGCTCGGGGCGCGGCCCAAAGTCCTGAAGGAGCGGCGAAATGCCCCGCAAACGGGCGCGTCTCAGGTGGGAGAGGGTGCGCCGAAGCCCACCGCGCGGGACTCGTAGAGGCGTCGGAGAGAGAGTTCGTCATGGCAGTCCCGGCTTGCTGTATGCCAAAGCCCCATGAGGCGACGGCTGTACTGAGCGACAATCCAGTCACAGCATTCAGGTGTCGGCGACCATGAGCGCGTGAACGGTCTGCTCGACGACAGTGGAGAGACAGCGACCCTTTGGCGCGAGACGGGCTGGCGGGGCGGGATCAACAGGCCCGAGTGAGATTCCCGTGGCACACTCTGCACTCACAGGTCGACGTATTCGCCGAAGTAGACTCATCGTTCTGACCCATTAGTCCCACAGGACCACGCATTCAAAGGTGTTGGCGCGGAAGACGAGCGTCTGTGCTCATCATTGGCCATGTACAAGATCGTCCGCCGAGAGGTGTTCACGCCCACGACCTTCCTCTGGGAAGTCGAGGCTCCTGACATCGCACAGGCCGCCAAACCGGGCCATTTCGTGATGCTGCGGCTGGGGGAAGCCTCGGAGCGGATTCCGCTCACCGTCGCCGACTACGACCGCGAGCGCGGCACCATCACCATGGTGGTGCAGGCCTTGGGGAAGACGACGCGCGAGATGATGAACGACTTCAAGGAAGGCGACAGCATCCTCGACTTCGTGGGGCCGCTGGGCCAAGCGCAACACGTCGCCAACGTGGGGCACGTGGTCGTCGTCGGCGGCGGCCTCGGGGTGGCCCCGGTGTACCCCCAACTCCGGGCCTTCAAGCAGCTCGGCAATCGCACCACCTCCATCATCGGCTTCAGGAGCAAGGAGTTGGTGTTCTGGGAGGAGCGCTTCAAGAAGCACTCCGATGCCGTCATCGTCTGCACCGACGACGGCAGCTACGGAAGGGCCGGCTTCGTCACCCAGGCCCTCAAGGAGGTGCTCGAACGAGACAAGCCTGACCTCGTCGTCGCCATCGGGCCTCTGCCGATGATGCACGCCTGCGTGGAGACCACGCGCCCCTTCGGCGTCAAGACGATGGTGTCACTCAACGCCATCATGGTCGACGGCACCGGCATGTGTGGCTCGTGCCGCGTCACCGTCGACGGGCAGGTGCGCTTCGCTTGCGTCGACGGCCCCGACTTCGATGGCCACCAGGTGGACTTCAAGGAGCTCACCGCCCGGCAGCGCCGCTTCAAGTCTCAGGAGGCGCGGGCCGCCGAGGACTTCGCCCACCTCTGCAACCTCGAGAAGCAGCTCTTCGACGAAGAGAAACGGAACTACAAGAAAATCAAAGAGCTCGAGCCGCTGCAGACGCCGATGCCCGAGCGCAACGCGGTGGAGCGCTCGCAAAACTTCAAAGAAGTCAACCTCGGCTACACGATGGACATGGCGCTCAAGGAGGCCGAGCGCTGTATCCAATGCCTCAAGCCCACCTGCGTGGCCGGGTGCCCAGTCGCGGTGGACATTCCCCGCTTCATTCGCCACCTCATCGTGCGAGACCTCGAAGGCGCCAGAGAAGTCATCAGCGAGAACAGCGCGTTCCCGTCAATCTGTGGCCGGGTCTGCCCGCAGGAGTCGCAGTGTGAGGCGCAGTGCATCGTCGGCCGGAAGGTGGAGCCGGTGGCCATCGGGCGGCTGGAGCGCTTCGTGGGCGACGGTGCCGGCCCTCGGATGCCGAAGCAGCGACGCAGCGGGGCGGGGCGGGTGGCGGTGGTCGGTTCGGGGCCGGCGGGGTTGGCCTGCGCGGCAGACTTGCTGCGCTTCGGCTTCGAGGTCACCATCTACGAGGCGCTCCACGTCGTGGGCGGAGTCCTGCGCTACGGCATTCCCTCGTTCCGTCTCCCTCGGGAGATCATCGATCGCGAGGTGAACCACTTGAAGGCGCTGGGCGCGAAGATCGAGACCAACAAGGTCATCGGGAAGACCTTCACGGTCGCGCAGCTCCTCGGTGAGCACGGCCACGACGCGGTCTTCGTCGGCGTCGGCGCTGGAGCCCCGACGTTCCTCGGCATCCCCGGTGAGTTCGCCGGCCAGGTCTTCAGCGCCAACGAGTTCCTGACCCGCGTGAACCTGATGGGCGGTGACAGATTTCCCTATGTGGACACGCCGATCACGCTGGGCAAGAGCGTGGTTGTGATCGGCGCGGGCAACACCGCGATGGACTGCCTGCGCGTGGCCAAGCGCCTGGGCACGCCGACCGTGCGCTGCGTCTACCGCCGCTCCGA
>PMBV01000082.1 GCA_003153055.1 Myxococcales bacterium | reverse complement strand
GCAAGACGCCGACGCTGAAGAACAGCACCGCGGCCGCGAACTACAACACCATCCAGAGCGGCGGGAAGTCCCGTCAGTACTTGCTGCGGCTCCCAGCGAACTACGACAACAAGCACCCGTACCGGCTCATCCTCGGGTTCCACGGGGCCGGCGGCAACGGGAGTCAGGTCGCCCCGGGATACTTCGGGATCTATGATCTCTCGAATGGGACCACCATCTTCGCGGCGCCGGACGCGGTGGGCGGGCTCTGGTCCGCCGATGCGGACACGAAGCTCGTCGACGACATGCTCAAGCAGATCGAGGCCGACCTGTGTATCGACACGACGCGGCTGATGGTGGAGGGGTTCAGCCAGGGCGGCGCGATGGGGATCACGCTCGCCTGCAAGCTCCCGAACGTGTTCCGGGTCGCCATCATCCACTCCGCCGGAGGCCTCCCCACGCCCTCCGCGTGCGAGCCGACCGCCTGGATCTCCACCCTCGGCAATGACGGCAGCGGGCAGGGGATGACGAGCGACTACATGGCGAAGACCGCCGGCTGCACCGTCGAGACCCTCCCCAAGGCGCCCAGCGGTGGCCACGTCTGCACGAACTACAAGGGCTGCTCGGAGGGGCACCCGGTCCGCTGGTGCCCGTACGACGGCGGCCACACCCCGTCGCCGACGGACTCCGGGAAGAACAACTCCTGGGTGCCGGCGGAGGTGTGGTCCTTCCTGAGCCAGTTCTGATGTGGAACGACTTGTCGAGCCCGAGCCGGGGGTAGTACCCGTTGATCAACCGGTGGCTCATCAACATCGCCATCCGCTCCACCAGGTAGTCCCTGACGAAGCTGTCCAGCAGGTGTCCGAGCGTCTCCGAGAGAATGACGCAGGCCAGGTACGTGTCGGTCTGCACCCGCTCGTCCACCACCGGCACGGGGTGGGCACGTCGGCGGCGGGGTTGCCGGAGGGGTCTTTCGTGCTCATCGCGCGCAGACGTCCTCCGCGGTCAGAGCCTGGCTGCTTCACGCACGCAGCGGCGCGTGCGGATGGACCTGCCGCTCGGGTGGTTCAACGTGCGGCGCCTCCCTGGCCTCGCTTCGGCCCGACCGCCATGAGGACGTCACTTCGGTTCAGCGGTTCGATCTTCCTCCCTGAGCTCCCGTGAGCTGGCCCGAGATGGACCGGCTCACTTCGCTGGGCTGATCTCGTACTTGCGCAACCGGTACGCCAACTTCGGTCGGCTGATACCGAGGATCCGCGCCGCCCCGGAGAGGTTGCCTTTGGCCTTCACCACCGCCGCCCGCAGCATCGCCTCCTCGGCCTCGGCCAGCCCCTGAATGTCGGCGGGCGCAGGCGCTACCTCGAGCACCGGTGACACCCGGTCGGGCTCGAGCACGATGTTGCCGTTCCTCCGCAGCACGAACGACGAGGAGTCCAGCTCCTCTCCCGACGTGAAGAGGTGGCAGAGGTCCAACGAGCCGCCATCTTCCGCGAGGATGACGGCCCGCTCGATCATATTCTCGAGCTCACGCACGTTCCCCGGCCAGTCGTAGTTGAACAGCGCACTCACCGCCCGCTCGCGGAAGCCGGTGATGACCTTCCGGTGCTTCTTGGTGAAGCGCTGGAGCAACCAGTTCATCATCAGGGGAATGTCGTCGCGGCGGTCACGCAGCGGGGGCACCTTGATGGGGAAGACGTTGAGGCGAAAGAAGAGGTCTTCTCGAAACGTGCCGCCCTTCACCGCCTCGCGGAGGTTCACGTTGGTGGCGGCGACGACCCGCACGTCAATCTTCCGTGTCCGCGTGTCACCCACCCGCTCGATCTCCCCCTGCTGGAGCGCGCGCAACAGCTTCCCCTGCGCCGTGTAGCTCAAGGTCCCAATCTCATCGAGGAACAGCGTCCCCCCGTGGGCCCGCTCGAAGCGGCCCGGGCGCGAGGCCACCGCTCCGGTGAAGCCGCCCTTCTCGACGCCGAAGAGCTCCGACTCCATCAGGTGCTCGGGAATCGACGCGCAGTTCACCGCCACGAAGGGCCCGTCACCGCGCAGGCTCTGCCGGTGCAGGTTGTTGGCGAAAATCTCCTTCCCCACCCCGCTCTCCCCGAGGAACAGCACCGTCGCCTCCGTCGGCGCGGCCTTCTGCACCATGTGGCAGACCATGTTGAAGCCGCTCGAGATGCCCACCATGCCGAAGCGGTTCTCGTGAGCCGACACCGGCGCGGCGAGCCGGTTCGCCGATGACTGCGCCGAAGGGGTCTCCGTGGCCCACTTCACGAAATCGCCAATCTTCACGAAGCGCAGGTCGTCCTCCGCGCCCTCCCACTCCTCCACCGGCTTGCCCACCACCCGGCACTTCTCGTGGCCCATGCTCCGGCACTCGACCTCCCTCCAGAGAATCGGCCGGCCCATGAAGGTGCTGGTGAAGCCACAGGCGTAGCCGACCAGCATCCAACACACCGACTCGTTGCCGATGCCATAGCTGGCGATGTGCGCCTCAGCCTCAGCGCAGTCCACCAGGTAGAAGGCGCCGTAGTAGCGCCCTCGCTCCACGTCGATTTCCAGACCAATCGGCTCGCAGTGCACGATGCCCTCGAGCGACACCAGCTGCGGCCCGGCCAGGAAGTCGTCATAGGTATTCGAGCCGGCGCGAACCTTGCGAGTCATCTCGGCGTCCCGCGCTCCGGCCTGGTACCCGAGGCGAGTAATCAACCCTCGGGCCGCTTCCTTACCCAGGCTCTCGATGAGCTCCTGTCGCAACACCCCCAGTGAGCTGATGTGCATCAGCATCATTCGCTGGTCATCGAGCCAGATGCGACCTTGCTGGGGCGCGAACCGCAGCCGCTTGGCCAGGTCTTGAATGTCTGGGAGTTTGATGACCTCTGGCTGCGTCTTGGCTGCTTTGCCACCGGGCGAACGAGCTGCCGCGGGCTTCTTGGTGGTACTGCTGCTCATGTCGCCTGCCTGGTGATGAGGCTTGAGCCGCCGGGGTCTGGAGGAGGTGCGTCGAAACCCCAGCCTACCGCAGGCAGACTCGCTCAACCCTCACCGGACGTTCGATTTCTACAGCTTCTCGTCACGACGCTCGGCGTCAAACGAAGCGATCGAAGTGGATCTGCGTGAACGGCACCTGGTGTTGAACCATCAGGAGCTCCTGAACGGCCTGAATCATCGGGGCCGGTCCGGCGAAATAGAAGTCATGGCTCGGCAGCGGCCGCTCAAGGGTCGAAGCGAGCTGCTCGTGGACGAAGCCGCGGGCCCCCGTCCACCCGTCGTCGGGCCTGGGGACCGAGACGACCGGGTGAAGCCGGAGCCGCTCCCCGAAACCGGGCAGGGCCTCGAGCATCGGGCGAGCGCACAAGTCGTCGGTGGTGCGGACGCCATGGAAGAACTCCACCCGACGGGAGGAGCCTTCGGCCAGCGCGGCCCGAGCCACCGACAACATCGGCGCCAGGCCAGAGCCTCCCGCGATGCACACCACATCGAGCACGCTGTCAGGCCTCAGGTAAGCCAGACCGTACGGCCCATCGAGCTCGACGGTGTCACCCACGGCCAGCCCTTCGACGAGCGCGCCGCTGCCCGCCCCGCCCGCCACTCTGCGAATGATGAATTGCCAGACACCAACGGCGTTGGCCAGGTTGCTCATCGAATAGGCCCGCGCGCCGGTGACGCCGGGGAGCTCGAGCAACGCATACTGCCCGGGAAGGAACTCGGCCGTCGCTTCAGTGCGCAGGGTGAGCTCGGCCATGTCGGACGTCAGCGCCCGGCGCCCGGTCAGCGTGGCGGAGAGCCGCCGGGGTGGCACCTTGGGCCGGTACTCGTCTCCAGGCCGCACCCTGATTCGGCAGTCGGTGAGCGGCCGGGACTGACAGGCCAATTGCTTCCCGCGCTTCCGGTCCTTCGCGGAGAGGCCCGGAGCGCCCTCCCACAGGGGCGCCACCTCTCCCTCAAGCAACTCGAAGCGGCAACCGCCACAGCCACCCACGCTGCATTCGTGAGGGAAGCCCACGCCGGCCCGCAAAGCACCCCGAAGCAGACTCGGCTCATCGGCGGAGACGACGAAACTGCCCCCGCCCTCGATGTGGATGGTGTGGCTCATGGCTTAGCTCACAAGCTGAGGCTGCGGCGGAAGGCCTGCGCGGCATCCTTCGCCTGAGCCGCGGCTTGGGCCCCATCGGGGAGCACCGCGCAGTAGGCCTCGATGGCCGCGTCACCCAAAGGCGCCCACTTCTTCACCCAGTCGACCAGCACCTGACGATTGGTGGACGTCTCGAGCGACATCTTCACCAGAGCGCTGGCCCAGCGCCGGTGCCGCTGCCCATCGGCGAGCTGCGCGTCGGTCAGAAGCCCCAGCAGCGTGTCGCCGCTGTGCCGACCAGCCTGGCCCAGTGCCCGGAGCACGGCCTCCTCGACCGCCGGCCGGGCCACCAGGTTCAGGGCGACGAAGCTCTCGCCCCAGTCGTAGGCGACCAGCGCCTTCTCGACCAGCTCGCGGAAGCCCTGCCAAACCGGGTCGGTCTCCCAGGTGCGGCGCTCGTCGATGCCGAAGCCCAGACCATCGAAGGTCTTCGACAGCTCCTTGGTGCGGTAGGCCGTGTGGCTGAGCCAGCGCAGCGAGTCGGCCGTCTGGTAGGCGGCGCAGTTCGAGATGGTCGACGACGGGGCGATTTGGGTCAGGTACGCCGAGCCCATCTGGAGCGCGTGGAACAGGTAGCGCCCCGGGGTGTACAGCCGAGCCAGGCTGCCGGCCCAGGTGCGCTCGAGCATGGAGTCGTGGCCCCGGGCCGAGAACTGGTCGAACAGACCGAAGACGTAGGTCTCCTGCCCGTCTTGCAGCATGTTGTACGTGCGGTAGACAATCTCATCGGGGTCGCGAAACGCGTTCCAGTCTGCGTGGGTGAGCGGGCTCGCGTTGCGGTGCTGCTTGAACCACTGCGCCATGGGGAAGTTCGGGTCGAGCTCGAACGGCGCGTCGGGGTTGTCTGTGGTGTGGTGGAGGTTGGTCGAGACAATCTCATACTCGCTCGGCTTGCGGCGGCGGGCGGCGAGGTGGCTCCAGGTCTTCAGCGGCTTGAGGACGGCGGGGGTGTCCATGCTGGTGTCTCCGGTCTTTCAGAGTTTCTTTTCGAAGTAGAACCGCACCTGCTCGTCGGAGGTCTCGATGCGGCCGGCGAACGAGCCCAGGTTCACCTCGAGCTCAGACATCTTGAACGGCCTCCCGAGGGTGCGCTCGAGGGTCTCCCGGCGGAGAATGAGCTCTCCCTCGGTGTCGATGCGCACGTAGGCCACCTTGTCATCGACGCGAATCGTCTTGCCCGGGTTGTCTTCATGCGCCGCTTCAATCACGCCTTCGGTGATGTCGCTGCTGCGCAAGACGGGCCCGACGCGGTTGTTGCGATAGGCATCTGCGGTGTTGTGATTGGTCACGCGAAGCTCCTGGTCATCATGAATGGGCAAACAAGGGAGTCACGCCGTCGGTGTCGACATACACGTCGTCACCTTCGACCTTCACCGCGTACCGGGCCAGCTTGCAGTCACCCGGGTTGACGCCGTGGCCGGTCTTGCCGTCGAAGGTCCACTGGTGGGCACGGCACATCACCACCTTGCCATCGAACTTGCCCTCGGCGAGGGGGATGTCTTGGTGGGGGCACACAGCCTGGTAGGCCTGGACCTCGTGGTTCTCTGGCCAGACCAACAAGATGTCGAGGCCATCGAGCTCGACCTCGGTCATGTCGCCCTGCCAGAGGTCATCGAGAGTACACACTTTTCGAAAGGCCATGGTTCCTCGTCAGGACTCGGCGAAGATGAACTCGAGACACTCCATCGGCTTGATGTCTGTCTCGCTCAGCTTCTGCTTGCGGGGGAAGAAGTCGTTCCCGCCCTGTCGGCGGACCCGCACCACCTTGCCTGGCTGGGCGGCGACGCGTCGGCCGACCGAGTGGTGCGCGGCGGCGGCGGCCACCTCGTCCATGGTGTTCTCGGTGTCGACGGGAACGAGCTGGAGCACGAAGTCGTACTGGAAATTGGAGATCAACGGAAAGAGCGCCATGGGTCGTGTCCTTTGGGGTGGGCTAGGCGGCCTTCTTCTTCGTGTAGGGGTGGTTTCGGTACGGCTCGACCCAGGCGTAGTTGTGAGCGTCCTGGCCCATCTCTCCGGGGGCGAGGTTCATGTACTGGAGCGCGCCCATGAGGTTGGGCGGCTGGATCTTCCCCGCCAGGAAGCGGTCGACCAGGGTCATGTGGTCGCGGTACCGCACCGGGTCTTGCTGGAAGATCCACCGGTCGATCTCCGAGTTGAAGTGGTAGGTGCGACCGTCGTAGTCGAGCGGGTGGTCCTTCACCGCCCAGCCGTTGCCGGGCACGTTGCAGATGGGCAGTTGGCTCATGTTGCAGACGACCGGCAAGGTCTCGGGCGCCGTCAGCTCGGGGCGGCCGGCCAGGAGGTTGTCGATGATGACGTCCCAGCACTTGCCGAAGGTGTCGTTCCAGCCGGGGTACTTCTCTTCAAGCCAGTCACGGCAATCGGGGGTCATGCCGGCGGCCGGGTTCCACCAGACGGTCGGGCGCCAAAACCAGACACCCATGTGGTAGGCGTGGTGCTGGTAGTCGAACTCGTTAATCATCTGGTTCCAGTACCAGGGCAGGTCGAGGCCGAGGTCGATGAGGGAGCGCTCGAACTGGCCGACGATCCACTCCTGCATGAACTCTTTGAACGACTGCTTCCGATGGGTGAGCGGTGTGTAGTAGTCCATCGCTGGGCCCGTCAGCACGCCGAAGATGCGCCAGGCGCGAGCGATAGCCATGTCGACGAGCTTCTGTGCCTCCTTCTTGCGCCCGTTGCCAATCAACACCTCGAGGGCCGGCCCGCCGATCTGCGCGTGCCTCGATTCGTCGGTCTGAATGCTCGAGATGAGGCTCGAGAAGGTGAAGTCGCCGGCCTCGGCGGCGTCGGCGGCCAGCCCGAGGAACTGCATGTTGGTGAAGCCCGTCTCGAAGGCGAAGGTCAGCATCACCGCGATGTCGGTGGCGCTGCGGGCCATGAAGAGGTCATCGAAGGTGTGCCGGGCGGCAATCGCTCCCCACTCGTTGGAGTGGTAGGCCTTGTGGGCCCAGTCGAACTGCCGGTCCTTCGGGCAATGCTCGTGCGGGAAGAAGAGCTGCAACTGCGCGTGGCGGTTCTCGTCGAGCATGCCGAAGGTGGCCATGTTGCGCATGCCCGGCGCACGGCCGAAGCGCACCATGCGGGCCTCGGCGCTCATCGCTCCGTACTCGCCCAGCGCGATGGCTCCATAGTGAGCCTTGAGAATGGACAGCCACCCCGGGTCCGCGTTTTGGAACAGGCGATTGCGCTCGAGGGCCGCCTTCACAGAATAGGCGCCGGCGTCCTTCTCGCGCTGAATGCGAACGTATTCCTGGTACGAGACCTTGTATGGCTCGTCGTAGATTTCCCACTTCTCGACTGGCACACCCTTCGCGCCGGTCATCACATCGGGGAACAGCTCCGCTTCGGTGACGAAGCTGGGGGTCCAAGTGGTACTGCGGGCAATGTCGTACCACTCGCTGCGTTCGAGCAAGGCCACGGTGATTCCTCCACTTTCGGTTCTGCCTGGGCTGAGGGCTTCGGGGGCTGCGCGGCGCGGTTGAGCAAGCACAGTGCCACCACGCCTCACCCGCGGCGGCGCTCCGCTTATCAGCGCTTCTGCTTGAATGATGCAGCACGCCATGTACTTCGGGCCCCGCGATTTTCACCTTTTGATGAAAGTCGCCCCCACCGGAGACCCCGGCCGATTGTCATGATTTCGTGAAAATCTCGAGAGTGTGCCCCAGGTGGGCGGTGTCGCGGCGCGTCAGGCAGGGACGCGGCGATGATGCGCGTCGACGAAGGGGAGCTCGACCACGAAGACCGAACCCTGGCCTCGTTCGGGCTCGCACCACACCCGGCCCTTCATCTGCTCGACGATGCGGGAGACGATCCACAGCCCCAGGCCGGTGGAGGCTTCTCCTCCGGTGGGGCGGGCCGAGCCAACCTGGTACTTCTTGAAGATGAGGACCCGCTCGCCAGGTGGAACGCCTGGCCCCTGGTCGTGCACGGCGATGCGAAGCGCCTCGGTGGTGTGCAGCACGTCGACGCGCACCGAGGTGCCGGGGGGTGAGTACTTCACGGCGTTGGAGACGAGGTTGTCGACGACCTGGCGGAAGGCTCCGGGGTCGGACTCGAACTCGGGGAGCTCAGGCTCGGTCTTCACGACGACGTCGATGCCCTTGCGCTTGGCGACCTCGGAGACGATGGCGATGGCGGCGACGGTCTCCTTGCCGGGGTCGATGCGAGTCCACGTCAGGGCGGGGCGCCCTTCCTCGAGCGCCTGGCGATCCACGAGCAACGCGATGAGCGAGCGCATGCGATCGATGGAGCCCTTTATGTCCGTCAGCGTCTCCTCGTCGGGGCGCCCGCCGAGGGTCAGGTGCTCGGTGTTGAGCATGAGCGAGGTCAATGGGTTGCGGAGGTCGTGGGCCACCATGCGCAGGAGCTCGGTCTTCTCTTTGCTCGTCTTCTCGAGCTCGTTCTGGGTGGCCTCGAGGTCCGCTTGGATTCGCCGGCGCAGGGCCAGCTCGACCTTCACCTTGCGCTGGCCGAACGCGAACAGGAACATCACGAGACACACGACCGAGAGGACGGCGGCGGTGGTGATGAAGGCCTTCTGCCACCGGCGATCCGACTCGTAGTCGAGCACCGTCCATCGGTTGGCGAGCTGCATGCGCTCCGCGGCCGAGAGCGACGCGAGCAGCGTGTCGAGAATGGAGACGAGCTGGGGCCAGTCGCGGCGGACACCGATGTACATGTCGGCCGGAGCGTTGAAGAGCCCGGCGATGTGGAGGTTCGCCAGCACCCGGCGCTTCACCGTGAAGGCGGCGATGGACGCGTCGGTGATGGCTGCGAAGACGTCTCCTTTGGACACGGCGATTATCGCCGCCTCGGTGGTCTCGAAGGGGACCACCTCGGCGCTGGGGACCTGCTCCCGCAGTGTCTGGGCGATGCCCGTGCTCGTGCGTGCGAGGCCCACTCGCTTTCCGCCGAGCTCGCGAATGTCGAAGACGTAGGGCCCATCGGTGCGAGTCACCATGGCATCCGGCGAGTAGGCGAAGGGCGCGCTGAACGAGAGGAAGGCCTCTCGCCCATTGGCCCGGCCGATGCCCATCACCGCGTCGAAGCGGCCATCGCGCACTCCTTGGAAGGCGGCCTCGAGCCCGTCCACCAACTGAGGCTCGAAGCGGACTCCGCTCCTGGCCGAGAGGACTCGGGCGTAGTCGATGCTGAGGCCGGCGAGCTGCCCCCGGTCGTCGCGAAACGCGAAGGGGCCACTGTTGGCGCAGGCGACGCGAATCACCGGGTGCTCGGTCATCCAGGCGCGCTGTTCGGGCGTGAAGTCTACGGGCTGGGCGCAGAGCGGCACGGCCCAGAGGGCTGCGAGCACTGCAAAGCGCCAAGTTGCCATGGTCCCCCCAGGCAAGCAAAACCCGAGGCGAAGGTAGCGCACTCGATGGGCCCGTGCACGCCCCCCGGACCAAGACCCAAACTCTGCTCGAAGGATCCAGCGAGGAGAAGGGACCCTCGTGCGGGCGCCGAGCGGCGAGCACGCCTTGAGGTGCGAGGGGCGGCTGCTGTCCAACCACGGAGGCCGTCTGGCCAGCCCCTCGAGCCGAGGCCTCGGTGAGCACACGTGAGAAGCACCCGCCCCTGCACCACTCGACCTGTCCGGCCAAGGGGCTCGTGGTGCTCGCCCAGGGGCTCCGAGCCCCTCCCGCCGACCCCTGCCCGGGGCGTCGACCCGCGATGGTATAGGGAGCAAGTGAGCGCCGTCCGGGAGATTGAAGCGTTTCTCCTCTCGGTCGAGTGGAGGGACACGCCACGCGGCATCGAGCTGACGCTCTGGGCCGCCTCCCCGGAGCACGGCCCAGTGCGGGCCACCATCGGCGCGCAGGAGGCGGTGATGTTCGTGCCTCGTTCGTCCGAGACTCGAGCCGGGCGAAGGGAGCCTCGAGCGCTGCGCACCCGCAACGGCCTTGACGTCGACGCGGTGTACTTCAGCTCGCAACGGGCGCTGCTCCAGGAGCGTGACCGCCTTCGCGCCGAGGGAGGCGTCACGCTGGAGTCCGACGTCAAGCCCTCGAGCCGATTCACGATGGAGCGCTTCATCAACGGCGGCGTGGTGCTTCGTGGTCCGGTCACGAGCGAGGCGGGCGTGCTCCGCATGGTGGACCCTCAGGTTCGCGCGGCTGACGTGAACCCCACGCTCCGGGTCCTCTCTCTGGACATCGAGACCGACGGCTGGGACGGCCCGGTACTCTCGCTGGCTCTGGCGGGCTGTGGCCTCGAGCGGGTCTTCATGGTGCGCGAGGGTGAGAGCTCGGCGGGGCTGTCGTTCTACTCCGACGAGCGGGCGGCCATCGACGCGGCCTTCGGGGCCATTCGGGAAGCCGACCCCGACGTGTTGCTCGGCTGGAACGTGGTGGACTTCGACCTAAGGGCGCTCGAGGCGCGCTGTGGAGTCTTGAGGCTGCCGTTTGCCATCGGCCGGGCGGGCGAGCGGGCCCGGGTGCTGCCAGGGTCCACGGCTCAGTCGGCATCGGTCGCCCGAGTGCCGGGCCGCGTGGTGCTCGATGGCGTGGCGACGCTGAAGAACGCGTCGTGGGCCTTCGAGCGCTACACCCTCGACCACGTCGCCCGGCTGCTGGTGGGCCGAGGGAAAAAGCGGGCCGAGGGCGTCGACGCGCTGGGGGAGATCCGCCGCATGTACCGGGAGGATCCACTCGCCTTGGCTGCCTACAACCTCGAGGACGCCCGGTTGGTATTGGAAATCTTCGAGACGGCCAAGCTCACTGACTTCGCGGTGGCACGCACGAAGCTGACTGGTTTGTCGCTCGATCGCCCGGGCGGCTCGGTGGCGGCGTTCGACCACGTGTACCTGCCTCGGCTGCACCGCCGTGGCTACGTGGCTCCCGACGTGAGGAGCGGCGCGGACCCGGGCGCCTCACCGGGCGGCCACGTGCTCGACAGCGCGCCGGGGCTCTACACCAACGTCGTCTCCTTCGACTTCCGCTCGCTGTACCCGAGCATCATCCGCACCTTCCAGGTCGACCCACTGGGCCTCTGGTTCCCCGGGAGCGACGCGGTGCAAGGGTTCGACGGCGCGACCTTCGCCCGCCACGGCGCCATCTTGCCCGAGCTCATCGCGCACCTGCACCAGGCGCGGACCGAGGCCCGGCGCGCGGGGAACGAGACTTTGTCGCGGGCGGTGAAGATTCTGATGAACTCGTTCTACGGAGTGCTGGGGACTCCGGGGTGCCGCTTCTTCGACCCTCGCCTGGCGTCATCCATCACCCGCCGCGGGCATGACATCATCGAGCGGTCTCGCGCCTTCCTCGAGAATCGAGGTCACCCAGTGCTGTACGGCGACACCGACTCGCTCTTCGTTCGGCTCGACGCGGGGCTCGACGCGGCGGCGGTGCACGCCGAGGGGGACCGGCTGGCCGAGGCGCTCAACGGCTACTGGCGTGACACCATCGCCCAAGAGCATCGCCTCGAGAGCTTCCTCGAGATGCGCTTCGACGCGTTGTACCTGAAGTTCCTGATGCCGACGATGCGAGGGTCAGAGAAGGGCTCGAAGAAGCGCTACGCCGGGCTGGCGCGACTGGCCGACGGGTCGACGGAGCTCGTGATTCGAGGGCTCGAGGCAGTGCGCACCGACTGGACGCCCCTGGCCCGGGAGTCCCAGCGCGAATTGCTCCGGCGGGTGTTCTCGGGTGAGCCGTGGGAGGAATGGTTGCTGTCGCTGCGGAGGGAGCTCCTCAAAGGCCAGCTCGACGAGCGCCTCGTGTACCGCAAGCGTCTGCGCAGAGACGTGGGCGACTATGCCTCGGCGCCGCCGCACGTGAAGGCGGCCCGGCTGCTCGCCGACTCCGAGCCCGAGGGCGAAGAGCCCGCCACCGAAGTGGAGTACCTCATGACGACCCGCGGCCCAGAGCCACTCACGTTGAGGAGCGCCCCCATCGACTACCAGCACTACCTCGACCGGCAGCTCGCCCCGGCGCTCGACGTGGTGTTGCGAGTGCTCGGCACGTCGTTCGACCGTGAGGCGGGAGACCAGCTGAACTTGTTCTGAAGTGACAGGTCCGTGACGGTTTCTCCCCGTTCGACGAGGTGGGCTGTCGCGCGGTCACTTCCACTGCCACACTCCGGGCCGTGCGGTTGGTGCATCTGAGCGACATTCATCAGCAGGTCGATTGGCGGGCGCGGTCGCTCTGGAGCACGGGTTGGCGCGGCGCTCCCGGGCGCTTCGAGCTGCACGCCATGGGTCGAATGGTTCGGTTCGACGACGCCGAGGCGCGGCTGGGCCAACTGCTCGACGACCTCCACGCCCTGTCACCGGACCACGTCGTGTTGTCTGGCGACCTGACGGCCCTGGGCCATGAAGACGAGCTGGGGAAGGTGAAGGAGCTCTTGGAGCCATTGCTCCGTGACGGGCGCCTCTCGGTCATCCCGGGAAATCACGACCGGTACACCGACGCCGTGGGGCGCTCCCGCTTCGAGCGGTACTTCGGCGAGGCGATGCGCAGCGAGCTGCCTGCGCTGGCCGATGCCCGGGGCTACCCCTTCGTGCGGTTCCTCGACGACGCCGTGGCGCTGGTGGGCCTCGACAGCACCCACGTGAGCGGCTGGGCGCACTACTTCCTCGGGCGCATCGGAGAGGCTCAGCTCGCGGCGCTCGAGGCTATTCTCAATCACCCGTCGATGGCCAAACGCACGGCGCTGGTGATGCTGCACCACGGACCCCTGAGTCCACGGGGGCGACCGTCGTTCCGCGAGGCCGGCCTCCTCGACGCCAAACGGCTGATGGAGGTGCTCGCCGGGCGCCGGGTGGTGCTGCTCCACGGGCACTCGCATCATCGCTTCTGGCATCGGGCCACGGGCGAGCGGCCGCACATCTTCGGCGGTGGGAGCTCCACCGAGCGCGGGCGTGAGGGCTACTGGGTGGTCGAGCTCGATGACCACCGCCTTCTCGAGGGCCGGGCATACCTCCCCGGGCGCAAACCCGTGGGGTGATGCGCTGGCCCAGGAGCCAAGGTCGCCAGCAACAGCACCAATGGTTACATCTGCCGCGAGGCTCAAAGGCACTTCCTCTCAGATGAGCGGTCCACGCCGCCGCCATCCGTGAGCTCGCGCACTGTTGACCCAAGGGCTACCATTGCTCCCCATGTCGCTCCTCCCTGACGGCGTCTACGAGTCGCTCGTCACTCAGGCGCTGGAGCGGGCCATCGTCGAGGCGACCCGCGCGGGCCGCTCGGTGCAGGTCGAGGACCTCTCTTCTGTGGAGGGCACGTCGCTCCTCGTCCGCCACCTGGCCACCGAGCTGGCGCGGCGGCTCGGCTCGCTCGGGGAGGAGGAACAGCTCGACCTGTGCAAGCGCGTCCTCGAGACCATCGGCGCCAGCGGGCCCGAGTCGAGCATCGCTGCGGGCGAGGCACGCCAGGCGCTCCTGGCTGTCTATCGAGACGCAACCAAGCCACCCCGCCCGCGGACGCCCCTCTCCTTGAGCAGTCTTCTGACCGGGGCCGAGGGTGAGCCACGGCTCGGCTCCGAGCTCGAGGCGGAGATCACCACGGCCGACCGTATCGATGCCTTGGTGAGCTTCGTCACCTGGGAGGGTTGGCGTCGGATGAGCGACGCCTTCCAGCGCTTCGCCCTGGATCACCGCCCCTTGCGCCTCATGACCACGACGTACACCGGCGCAACCGAGGCCGAGGCGGTGGAGGCGCTGGCCAGGCTCCCGGGCGCGCAGGTGCGCGTCTCCTACGACGTTGATGGCGGCGTGACGGACTCGAAGGCCGATGGAGGCACATCCTCCCAGCGTTTGAACGCCCGCCTGAAGTTGGCGACATCCGAGTATCCCAGTCGATGGGCCACCTCCTTCACGCTGAGGTAGCCGGTGCGAAGGTGCTCGACGGCGAGAGCGTGGCGCACGTCATCGAGGATGGCCCAGTACGACGTCGCTTCGGCATGCAAGCGCCGATGGAGCGTGCGCGGCGTCAGGCTCAGCGCTCGCGCCGTCGACTGAAGCGACGGGAACCGGCCCTCGACGCTCAACAGCACCCTCCGCACTCGGCTGCCCATCGACTCTTTCGCCGTCACCTTCTCCAGCGCCCGCTCGCAGAGGCGCGCCGTCTCCTTCAGCGCCTCCGGGTCGGCCGTCCTCAGAGGCGCATCGAGCCCCTCTGACGGGAGCTCCAATCCGGTCCACGAGGCCCCGTAGTGGACCTCGCAGCCGAACACCTCCCGGGCGAGGGCCTCGTATTCTGGCGCCTCGAACGAGAAGGCGACGCTGCGAGCGCGGCAAGCGCCGCCCGAGAAGGGCCCGAGCTCGGCGCTGATGCTGAGGACGGTCGCCTCGAGGATTGGACGATACAGCGCCCCCAGCGGGCGGCTCTCCTCGAGACGAATCCGGAGCCCGTGGGCGGTGCGCTCGAGCTCCATCGAAATCATCGAAGTCCGGAGCCGGGTGTACCGGGCGATGAGCTCGAGCCCCTCGCGGACGGTGTTGCTGCTCATCGCCGCGAAGCCGACCATGCCGTGGCTCGCCACGACCATACGTTGGCCCACCAAGAGCCCCAGCGCCGGCTGGCGGGTCATCGCGTAGGCGTTGGCGATGAGCTCCTCGAACTGCTCGAAGCCCAGCTCGACCGAGCCGAGCTCGGCTTCCGACAAGCCACTCCGGCCGAGCCAGCAGGCCACGTCTCCGCCCGCGGCACGGACGCCCTCGGCGATGGACCGGAGGTAGGGCATCTGCAACACGAAGCCCTCGCTGTCGGGAGTGGCGGCAGATGACCTGCGTGTGTCTACGGCGAACCTCCCTGGAGTGTCGACGTCGAGCCTACTGTCACCCTAGGTCAGACGAGAAGCATGCTCCGGGAGAACCGAATGCCAACCGTTCGCATCACCGACGAAATGACCGAGGACCCGAGGAGCACTGTCGAGCAGACCGCGTGCATCTTGTGCCTGCGAAACTGCGGGCTCCGGGTGGAGATCGCCAACGGGAAGGTCGTCAGCGTTCGGGGCGACGAGGCGCATCCGGTGTCCAGAGGTTACCTATGCCAGAAGGCCTCCCGGCTCGGGTATTACCAAGACAACGCGGATCGCCTCGAGCACCCGCTGCGCCGCGAGCCCGACGGCACGTACGCCCGCGTCTCGTGGGACGAGGCCCTGATTGACATCGCCCGCCACCTCGTCGCCATCCGCGAGCGGCACGGGGGCAAGGCCTTCGCCTTCTTCGGCGGCGGCGGCTTGGGCAACCACCTCGGCTTCGCCTACTCGAGGCAGCTGAACCATGTGATGAAGAGCCCGTTCACGTACAACGCGCTGGCTCAGGAGAAGACCGGCGACCTCTGGGTCAACGGGCGCCTGTTCGGGGACCAACGTTGCCACCTGACCGAGGACGTCGAGCACGCCGACTTCGTCTTCATCATCGGAACCAACCCCATTCAGTCCCACGGAATCCGCAACGCGAGGGCGACCTTGCGCGCCTTGCAGGACGACCCGAAGCGCACCCTGGTCGTGGTGGACCCCCGCCGCACCGAGACCGCGCGGATGGCCGACGTGCACCTCCAGCTTCGCCCGGGGACCGACGCGTTCCTGCTGGCCGCGATGCTCGGCATCATCATCCGCGACGGGCTCCATGACCGCGAGTTCCTCGCGACGCGCTGCACCGGATTCTCCGCGGTCGAGGCGGAGCTCCGTTCCATCCCCATCGAGGACTTCGTTCGCCGCGCCGACGTGCCGCTGGCCGACGTGGAGCGGGTAGCCCACGGCTTCGCTCGTGCGCGATCCGCCTGCGTCAGAGTGGATCTCGGGCTGCAGCAAAGCCTGCACAGCACGCTCAACTCGTACCTCGAGAAGCTGCTGTTCCTCGTCACCGGCAACTTTGGCAAACCCGGGGGCCACACCTTCCACTCCTTCTTCCTGCCCATGTTCGGCCACACCGACGAGCGCGACCCCAAACACGCTCGGACGTCGCGCCTGGGCATGTACCCCATCGCCGGCATCTACCCGCCCAACATCCTCCCCAAGGAGATCGACTGGGACGGGGAGGACCGGATTCGCGCAATGTTCGTGGACAGCTCAAACCCCGTCCTCACGGGCGCCGACTCGGCCGCGTACGAGCGCGCCCTGGCGAAGCTCGAGCTGTTGGTGGTGGTCGACGTGGCGATGACCGAGACGGCCCGCCTCGCCAACTACGTGCTCCCAGCGGCGACCCAGCTCGAGAAATGGGAGTGTACTGGCTTCAACTTCGAGTTCCCCGACAACGCCTTTCATCTTAGGCATCCCATCCTCCCGCCGCGGCCCGAGGCACTGCCCGAGGCCGAGATCTACACCCGACTGCTCGAGAAGATGGGAGCGCTCCCGGCGCGATTCCCCACCCTGGAGCGCATCGCCGCCAACGAGCCACGGTGGCTGCGGTACGTCGGCTCCCTGGCTGCGCTGGGGGTGACCATGGCGGTGAGGCCTCGGCTCTGGCCGTTGGCCGCGTCCATCGTCTATCGAACCCTCGGCCCCATCCTCCAGTGCGGGCGGGCCAGTGGCGAGCGACTGCCACCCGCGGCGGCGGCGCCGCTGCTCTGGCTGGCGATGGTGTTCGCGAACCGGGAGTCGGTCGCGGTGCGCCGGGCCGGCCATCACGGCAATCCCTACACGCGCGGGGTGGCGCTCTTCCGTGCCATCCTCGAGCGGGCGGAGGGCACCGTGGTGTCCCGGCATGAGCACGCGGACACCTGGCGCTTCATTCGCCACTCGGACCGACGCATTCACCTCGACGTACCGGAGATGCTCTCGTCGCTGCGGTCGCTCCGCGACGAGCCGGAGCCATCTGACGGGCTGGTCTTGATGGCCGGAGAACGCCGCGCCTACAACGCCAACCAGGTCCTTCGCGATCCGGCCTGGCGCAAGGTGGACCCGCACGGCGCCCTGCGCATGCACCCCGATGACGCCCGGGAGCGCGGGCTCGGGTCTGGGGCGCGCGCGGTGTGCACGTCAGACACCGGAGAGATAGAGGTCACCATCGAGCTCGACGAAGGACTCCGCCGGGGGATGGTGGCGCTGCCCCACGGCTATGGCATGCGGTACCGCGGAGGCGCGCCGCTCGGCCCGGAGGTCAACCGACTCACCTCAGGCGACCACTGCGACCCCATCGCTCGGACGCCGTTCCACAAGCACGTACCGGTTCGAGTGCGCGCCGTCGACCGTGACTCCATGGGCAATCACCTCGCATAGGGGAGCGTCTCAGGGCACCTTCGAATCAGCAGCCTCGCCCGGGAACGCAGCGTGCGCGTTCGGGGGCGAGACGGGTGCCGGAGGACCTGCATGGGTGCCCTTGGTTGGGGGCCGGCAAGCCGTTAGGTTCCTGGGGAAGAGGCAGGTGCTCCGGGGGGCGTCGGTATGCTGAAAGAAGACCAACCTGGCGTCGCGGCACTCGGACCCGGGGGCGACGTGGAGGCGCGCGCGGCCAAGCGTCGCGTGTTTCGCTGGGGGGCCTTGCTCGTGGCGCTCTGCAGTCCGCTGGCGTCGTTGTTCCAGGAACATGCGACTGCGCTCAGAGTGCTCAATCTGGCGTGGGCCCTCCACATCGCCCTGGTGGGTGAGGCGGTCGGGAAGGGGCTCATCTCCATTCGCAGGTGCGGGCTGGTGTCGTCCGCGGGCGGAGTGCTCGCGTTGATGCTGGGGCTGCACCTGACGGCCCACCAGGACGAGAGCTACACCTTCCAGGCGATGATGATTCTGCCCCTGGTGGTGGCCGCGGTGGCTCCAGATGACCGTCCGGCGGTGCTGACCTTTGGCGTGGGTTCGCTCGGGTGGCTGGTGGTGAACACCCTGACGTCGGCGCATGCCCTGACGCGCGCGCTCACCCAGTTCGTCTTGCTGACGGCGTCTGGTTGTTTTGCGGTCTTCGTGACCTACCGACACCAGTGGCTGGTGGCTGCCGAGTCCCGCGCGATTCGGGAGCGCCTCGAGGTGCAGGAACGGCTGGCCGAGAGCGAGCGTCGTCGCGCCACGTCCGAGCGGCTCGCCGTCATCGGGCAACTGGCGGCTGGGGTGGCCCATGAAATCAACAACCCGCTGACCTACACGCTCGCCAACCTGAGCTTCTTGCGCGGGCACGCGGCCCCCGAGGACGTCTCGGCCCAGGAGCTCGCCGAGGCCTTCTCTGAAACCGAGATCGGCCTTCTCCGTGTCAGACAGATCGTGCGCGACCTGCAAGACTTCGCGCGCCGCGAACCCAAGGAGTCCCGCGGGGAGTGCCGACCCGGGGAGGCGGCCGCCGAGGCCGTGCGGTTGGCCTCGGTTCGGTTTCCATCGGGTACCACGGTGGCAAACCACATCCCCAAGGAAGCGCCGCCGGTGAAGATGACCTACCAGCGGTTGGTGCAGGTGCTGGTGAACCTGCTGGTCAACGCCGCTGATGCGATGGAGACCCGACCACCACAAGACGGCGCTCACCTGGACCTGGCGCTCGAGGCGCTGCCCAACAGCCGCTTTCGCCTCGTGGTGGAAGACTCCGGGCCAGGCATCGCTGAAGACGTGCTCCCGTACATCTTCGACCCCTTCTTCACCACCAAGCCGCCGGGCAAGGGCACCGGACTGGGCCTCGCGCTGTGCCGTGAGTACGTCGAGAGCGCCGGAGGTCACATCCTCGCGACCAATCGGCCCGCGGGGGGTGCCCGGTTCCTCATCGACCTCAACGGATGGCCTCCGTCCTGACGAGCGCGCTGGGCCTGGCGTCGTCGATCAGCGCCTGGCATTCCCTTCGGACCATCGGAGGCTACCCGAACTCCACCGCGCACGAACTGCTACACCCATCTCCAGACATGGTGTTCCCGTCGTCGCACTCCTCGCCCGCGTCGCGCTGGAGCACGCCATCGCCACACTTCACCAACGACCTGCACCCGGGCGCGCACTGGCCATAGCGCCCGACGTTGGCTCCATCGTCGCACACTTCACCGAACGCCGAGTCGAGCTTGGCGTCGCCGCAGAACGGCGCGCGAGCCTGGCACCCCGGCATGCAGCCCCCGTAGCCACCGTCGTTGACCCCGTCGTCGCAGACCTCGTAGCGGGTGGCGACGCCGTCGCCGCAGCGCCACGCGCAGCTCGACTTCGGCGCGTTGAAGCCCTTGAGCGTCAGCCGATAGTTCGAGAACGGGAGGTGCCGCTCGGCCTGAAAGACGGCCACCTCGTAGAGGCCCCCGTCGGCCAGGCCGGCAGCCGAGGCCGTCATCGCGTCGAGGGTGACGCTCCCGGTCTCCGCCAGGTGCACGCCGCCCAGGTCCACCACCAGGTGCCCATTGATGAAGACCCAGACGTCGTCGTCGCCTCGGAAGGTCAGCATCTCGCCCCCCGAGTACGTGAACCAATACCTGAGCTCGCTGGTGAAGCTGAAGTCGTGGCCGTTCCGCATCGGCTCGATGCCATCGCGCTGCCACCCTCTCCCATCGATGGGAAAGAAGTCGGTGCTGTCGAAGACATAGCTGTCGGCGGAGCGCGTGACGACGAGCGTGTCCACCTCGGTGCGGTTGACACCTGGCACATCTCGGTACCACTGGGCGAAGGCCGCCGCGCCGTGCGTGGTGAAGGTGTTGGCGTTGGGGTGCCATAGACAGGCTTGCCGTCGGGTCCGAGGCGGGGAGCGGCGATGCCCTTCTCGGACGCGACGACGTTCTCGAAGTCGATGTGGCCGCCGTCCATGCCCAGCGGCAGGAAGTCGCGGTACACGATGGGGATGGAGAGCGTGGCGGGGGCGGCCGACGCCAGGTCGGTGCAGATGAAGCCGGGTTCCACCGTGCAGGCGGCGCTGCAGCCGTCGCCCGAGCGAGTATTTCCGTCGTCGCAGGCCTCCTGCGGCGCGCGGACTCCGTCACCGCACACGGGCAGGCAGACCCCGTCGGTACAGCGGGGCTCGGCGTGGCAGTTCGTGTCACAGCCGTCGCCCAGGTCATGGTTGCCGTCATCACACTGCTCAGCCCCCTCGATGAGCTGATCGCCGCACACGGTGTGGCGGCACGCGGTCGCTGGCATCGGGCAAGCGAAGCCCTCTTCGATGGAGCAGGTGGCCCCGCACCCGTCGCCGGCGGTCACGTTCCCGTCGTCGCACTCCTCGAGGCCGGCAAGCTTCCCATCGCCACACTTCGCCGCCACGCACGCCACGGCCACGTTGGGGCAGACCCAGCCAGGCTCGAGGGTGCACGTTGCGCTGCAACCATCGCCCGAGTTGACGTTGCGGTCGTCACACGCCTCCAAGCCGGCGAGCATACCGTCGCCGCACTCGGCCGGTGTCGAGGAGCCGATGCCCGCGTCGCCCGGTGAGCTCCTGAGCGTGAGGGCATAGGAGCCCACGGTGACCCCATCGGGAGCGGTGACTCCGATGACGACCGCCGAGGTCATGCCTACCGGCGGCACCGACAGCCGCGGGGAGGACGTGCCACTCGCGACGACCGTGGGCGCTCCAGTGTCCTGCGCCACGGTGACCCTCGCCCGCGCGCTGGTGGCGGTCGGGGTGACCGTCAGGCTGGGGGACCCGAAGGGGCTCGTCAGGGTGTAGCGCCTCGTGGCCGGGTCGAAGGGTGGGCTCAGCGTGCCTGCGCTCGGCGAGAGGCCGAAGAGCGAAGCGTCGTGGTCCGAGTCGAGACTCAGGTCGACGGTGTACGTTTGGTGCGCCAGGCCACCGTTCGAGGTCACGGAGATGGCGATGCGAGAGGTCGCCCCGGTGCGAGGTGGCTTCACCTTGAGCGACTCACCACTCGAGACCAGCACCGGCGTCGCGCCGTCGTCGGCGACCGCGATCGACGCCGCCGGGTCGTTCGCCGTGGGCTCCACTGTGACCGCTTGCGTCCCGAGCGGCACCGCCACCACGTACTCGTGATTCCCGGCAGTGAAGGAGAGCGAACTGGGGCTCACCACCAGGGTCTTGAGCGAGGCGTCTTGGTGGTCGGTGGCGGCCAGACACCCCGTCAGGGCCAGGAGAGTCAACAGGGGCATCAGTTGCGTGGACTTTTCGTTCATGTTCCCCCCAAGCACGTCACACCATGCAGCCGAGGCGCTCGATCGCGTGGACGGCGCAGTGCGGCGCACAGTTGAGCAACCCATTTGGTAGTCGACGGTTTACCAAATGGTAGGCTTCAAATCCACACGCCTCGCGCCCTTCGACGCTGCACATGCCTCGGATCAATCGCCTCGCAGCGGCCGGCGGGAGGGATTGCGGAAGACTCGGGGCCCAATCTGTCACCGTCGCGACATCCCAGCGTCACCAGCAACTCCGCGAGGCTACCGTCTCACTCAGCTCATGGCTGGACCTTGGACCGAAGCGCCCGGGGCATGGGTCGCGAGCAGGGGCTCCAGGCGAGCATCACGAGCCCCTCGGCCGGTCGTGGAGTGTGCATGAGCTCGAAGACGGTCTTGGAGGTGGCCTCGGTGGGCACCCACACTCGGCAATGCTGTCATCACGGTGTACTGATTTGTACACACTGATGACGCGCTCGGAGACCGAGGCCCACCGGACCTCTCTCGACGAGTTGATCGCGCAACGCCCGTGACATGGCAGCGCGCCCGAGGAGCTCTTCGGGCTGGGAGCGAGTCCCGAAGGGCACGAGCGGGGCCGAAGGCTGCACTTCCATTTGGCCCTCACCGCCGCCAGCCACGGACCTGGTGCCGCCACCAACAACCCTTCTCGAGTTGCTCGGCTTCGAGCTTGAGCTCTGGGGGCGAGGCCGTGGCTCCGGGCGAGCAGCAGGAGCCCCACTGCCGCTCGGTCGAGTGGTGCAGGGCCGGACTCGTAGCCTCTCACGTGTGCTCACTGCGGTCTCGCGTCGAGGAGCTGGCCAGATCGCCTCGGTCGGCGGGCACCGGCCCCACCCTCGCACCTCAAGGCATGCTCGCACCGTCCCGGCCGCTCGGAGAACGCCGCGACCTCACCTGCTCGCATGGCCGAGGGAACATGACCCTTCGACACGGGCGTTTCGGCAACGGCCCGACGAGCCAGCTCCAGATTCTTCGAGCGGAGCTTGGATTGCACCAGCCCAACTCAACCTCTCGCAGAGAAGTGCTATGAATCCGCCGCCGGGAGAGGGCCTCGATGTTCAACCGACGTGACAGGCAGGACTTTGGGGTGCTGGCGCTCGCGCTGGTGCTCTTCGGCCTCGTCTTCGCGCCGGTCCTCCACGCCTTCGGCCACGCCCACGGGCATCGGCACTCGCATGGTGGCGCTCCAGCCAGCCACCCCAGCCCGAGCCTGGAGCACTTCACCCTCGCGACGCACGGTCCACCGGCCGCCCAGACTGGCCTCGCGGTTCGCGGAGAGCGCCGGCCCGAACGCCCCATCACCGTCGTGCTCCCCAACCTCGAGAGCCTACGACTCAGCGAGCAGTCGCAGGCGCCGCCAGCGATTGGCTGAACTCGGCCGACGACCACCGCTGCGCTCCCTCCTCTCCGCTGGACAAACCAGTCATGCCCCTTCCCTCTCTTCCGCCGCGGCTGCGGTGGAGGTTGTTGCTCTGTGCGTACGCATCTCACTCAGTCGCTCATGAGCTCCCCGACGGAGGTGATGAGCTCGACGGAGGCGCCATCTGGGAGCGCTGGGACCTCGCCGCCACCCTCTGGCAGCTCGACCTCGCCAGCGAGACGGGGTGGAACGGCGACGACGGGACCACGGCGGTCACCGGTTCTCCGGCTGCGAAGACATCGACTTCACCCCGGCCGCGCCCTTCACGGTGCGCCTCACCACCACGGTCTCCCTCGACTGAGCCAGCCACGCCGCCCGCGCCGAGCGAGGGGAAAGCTGGTATCCGTCGGGCACGAGGCACGACTCCGGCATCGTGACGGGGCGAAAGCGGCCTCTCGAGCAGAGAATCGACATGACCCAGAAGAACGGAACAGTGCGGGCGCCGTGGGTGACGTTGGTGGATCCGGCGCTCCCCGCGCCACAGTTCGAGCGGCTCCTCAAGGGCATCAAGTCGCTCGGGCGGGAGCGGCTGCGCGACAGCTACCAGACGACGTTCTGGTTCGACTTCTCGACTCCGCCCGGAAGCCTGGTGGAGGCCGCGGCGGTGCACCTTCGCCGGCACATTCCCGAGGAGCGCCAGCGCAGCGTCATCGGGGTCGAGTGGTGGCTCTCGCGCATGCGCACCTCGAACGTGAAGGTCGACTTCCACCACGATCGCGACAACGCCGTGTTCGACCGCACTGGCCGCGAGGTACTTCCTCGACTGTCGACCGTCTTCTACTTGAACCGCTGTCGAGGCGGTCTCCTGGCGGTCACCAAGGAGAAGCTCAACCCTCGGAACCCTGCCTGCGCTCCCGACTTCCACGACTTCGACTTCGTGGCGCCAGGGCCCAACCGCTTTGCCTTCTTCGACGCCAAGATGGCCCACGGGGTGCTCGACGCGAAGAACCAGATTCCCGGGCAGCGCCTCAAGACCGAGCCCGGCTGGCGGCTGGCCATCGCCATCAACTTCTGGCACCGCCGTCCCGAGGGCGTGCCCACCTTCGCCCAGAGCCCTCACTACCGCGCGCTGAGCGTGTGAGCCGTTGTCCCTGACAGCGCGGCTCTCTTCGCGGCCCGCGGTGCGATTGGTCAGGCATCTTGCTGTCCGGGCCGGGCGAAGGGTGGTACGGTCGACCTCGCCGAGCAATGGCGCGGAGCCCTTCCCATGCCCATCCAGGCTGTCGACAGTGACCGGCTGTACCGGAAGATTGCCCGACAACTGTCGGAGCTCATCGACGCGGGCGAATTCGTGCCCGGCCAGTGCCTCCCCGCCGAGCGCGCGCTCGCCCAGCAACTGGGGGTGTCACGGCCCTCGGTGCGCGAGGCCCTCATCGCCCTCGAAATCGCCGGCAAGGTCGTCATTCGCGTGGGCTCGGGCGTGTTCGTCACCGAGCCGAAGCCACAGGTCGTGTTGACCGACCTCGAGGAGGGTGAAGGCCCCTTCGAGCTGCTCCAGGCCCGGAAAGTCATCGAGGGCGAGACCGCTGCCTCCGCCGCGCAAGAGGCCACCCCCGCCGAGGTCGCTGCCATCGAGGCCGCCGTCAGGGAGCACGCCCAGGCCAGCGTCGCCGCCACCGGGGCCGCCGACCGCGCCTTCCACCTCGCCATCGCCAAAGCCAACCACAACGGCCCGCTCTTGGCTGTGGTGCAGCTCCTCTGGGACCAGGGTCGGGGCGCCATCTGGAAGCAGATGGAGAAGCACTTCGAGACCCCCGCGTTGCGCTCGGCCACCCTCAAGGACCACCGCGCCATCGTCGAGGCCATCGCCGCCCACGACGCTCGCGGCGCCCGCAAGGCCATGCAGAGCCACCTCGCCCGCGTCGCCGAAGAATTCACCCGGGGCTGGGAGATGCGCGAAGAGCCGAAGAAGAGCCTGGGCGCCAAGCGCGCGTCGAGGCCTCGCGCCGCCACCCTCTCGGCTCCGAAGTAGACCCAGAGGGCTCAGCGGCCGCCGACGCAGGGGTCCTTGGCTCACTGGCCTTACCACTTGACATCCGGGCCGCCCGCCTCTACGGTGCCGTCAGGACGAGCGAGGTGGCCATGGCGAAGAACGACACGCTCAGCAGGATCCTCGAGACGGGCATCGTCCCGGTGGTGCGAGCCGCTTCAGGCGAGGAGGCGTTGGGGGTCATCGACGCCATCAAGGCCGGCGGCATCGACGTCATCGAGCTGACGATGACGGTGCCCGGCGCGGTGGAGGTCATTCGCGAGCTGGCCCGCCGCTACGGTGAGTCGGTGGTGCTGGGGGCCGGCACGGTGCTCGACGCCGAGACGGCGAGGGCGTGCATGCTGGCCGGAGCCCGCTTCGTGGTGAGCCCCATCGTCGACCTGCCCACCATCGCCTGTTGCCGAACGTACTCGGTGCCGGTGATGCCCGGCGCCCTGACGCCTACGGAGATAGTCGCGGCCTGGCGGGCCGGCGCGGCCTTGGTGAAGGTGTTCCCCTGCGGCGCGATGGGTGGGGCCAGCTACGTCACGTCGCTCAAGGCACCGTTCCCCCACATCGACCTCATCCCCACCGGGGGCGTCTCGCTCGCGACGGTGGCCGACTTCATTCACGCCGGGGCCTCGGCCCTGGGCGCCGGGGCTGACCTCGTCGACCTGAAGAAGCTTCGGTCGGGCGACGCCGCGGCCATCACCGAGAAGGCGAAGCAGTACCTGCAGGCGATTCGCCAGGCCAGGGTCGATGCGGCGTGACCCACGCGAGCGACCGCGACTGGTCAGGCCCCCAAGTCACTGGGCCGCGGCTGGGACCAGCTGAAAAGAGACAGGTGACGGCATGAGCGCGATGGTCGAAGGGAGCAGGCGGTCGGCCTTCAAGGTGCGCGGGTTGCGCTGGTGGATCGCCGTGCTGCTGATGGGCATCACCATCATCAACTACCTCGATCGCTCCACCCTGGCGGTGGCCGCGCCCACGCTGAAGAGCGAGCTGGGCATCGACGCGGTGGCCTTCTCGCACATTCTCATGGCCTTCCAGCTCACCTACCTCATCATGCAGTCGTTCGCCGGGCGGCTCATCGACTGGCTGAACCTCCGCCTCGGGTTCGCCCTCTCGCTCACCTGGTGGTCCCTCGCGCAGGGGCTGACCAGCCTGGCCGGAGGGTGGCAATCGCTGGCGGCGTTCCGGGCTGTGTTGGGCATCGGCGAGGCGGGCAACTTCCCCGGGGCAATCAAGACAGTGTCTCAGTGGTTTCCGCCCAAGGAGCGCACCATCGCCACCGGCATCATCAACATCGGCTCCGGGGTGGGAGCGCTCCTGGCTCCGCCGCTCGTGGCCTTCCTCATCCTCCACTACAACTGGCGCGCGGCCTTCGTGGTGACCGGCCTCATTGGTCTGTTCTGGGTGGTCATCTGGCTCGCCTTCTACCGGTCACCCGAGGAGCATCCGATGCTCGGGGCCGAGGAGCTCGAGCACATTCGCGCGGGCCAGCGAGCGCTCGCGGTCGAGGAGCTGCCCGAGGAGAAGGGCGTGTGGAGGGTCGTGCTGCCTCAGAGGAACTTCTGGGCGCTGGCGCTGGCTCGCTTCCTCTCCGAGCCGGCCTGGCAGTTCTTCACCTACTGGATTCCGCTGTACCTCTCGAGCGAACGGCACATGGACTTGAAGCAGATTGCGTACTTCGCCTGGGTGCCGTTCCTCGCGGCCGACGTGGGCTGCCTGTTCGGCGGCGTGCTCTCGCCCTTCTTCATCAACCGGGGCCTCTCGGTGCTCACCGCGCGCAAGGCGGCGGCCACGGTCCCGGCGGTGCTGATGGTGGCGGCCATCTTCATCGGCAAGGCCCCATCGGCCGGGTGGGCCATCTTCTTCTTCTCGGTGGGAGCCTTCGCACACCAGGCCCTCTCGTCGACGCTGCTGACGCTCCCGGCGGACCTGTTCCCCAAGCGCACCGTCGCCACGGCCAACGGCATGTCGGGCACCATCGGCTACCTCGGGGGCATGCTCTTCACGTTGGTGGTGGGCCGGGTGGCCGAGACCATCGGCTACGGCTCGCTGTTCGTGAGCATCGCCTTCTTCGACCTGATTGGAGCGGTCATTCTGTGGACGCTGCTCAGGGAGCCTCCGCGCTCCGAGGTGGCCCTGGTGGGGGAGGCCTCGCGATGAGCACGCTGCGACTCCACCCCCTCGACGACGTGGTCATCGCCAAGGCCTCGCTCCCCAAGGGAACGGTGGTCGAGACCGAGCTCGGCCCAACCGTGCTGAGGGAGGCCATCGGGGCGGGGCACAAGATTGCCTTTCGCGCCCGAGCCGAGGGAGCGCCCATTCACCGCTACGGGCAGGTCATCGGCTTCGCCTCCATCGAGGTGCGCCCAGGCGACCACGTGCACACCCACAACCTGCGCGGCGGCGAGCTGCACCTCGACTACGAGGTGGGCTCCGACGCGGCGCCGACAATGCTCTACCCGCCCGAGGCGATGCGTCACTTCGAGGGCTACCTGAGGCCCGACGGCCGGGTGGGCACTCGGAACTACGTGGCCATCATCTCGACCGTCAACTGCTCGGCCAGCGTGTCGAGGATCGCCAGCGAGCGGTTCCGCGATGTGTCTCACGCCTTCCCCCGCATCGACGGAGTGGTGGCCCTCACTCACCGGGGCGGCTGCGGCCACATCGCCAACGGAGAAGACCACCGCCTGCTCGAGCGCGTCCTGGGTGGCTACGCCCAGCACCCCAACATCGCCGGGTACGTCATCGTCGGCCTGGGCTGCGAAGTGAACCAGCCCTCGGCGCTCATCGCCCATCAGGGGTTGGCGAGCGCCGGCCTGGCCCCGCCGGTGGTCAGCATTCAGGCCAGCGGAGGGACTCGCAAATCGGTGGACGCGACCGTCACCGAGGTCACTCGGCTGCTGACCCGTGCGAACGACGCCCGACGCAGCCGGCAGCCGCTGTCGAGCCTCGTGCTGGGGACGAATTGTGGAGGCTCCGACGGGTACTCGGGCATCACCGCCAACCCGGCGCTGGGCTGGGCGGTGGACGAGCTGGTGCGGTACGGCGCCTCGGCGCTCCTGGGAGAGACGACGGAGATTTACGGAGCCGAGCAGCTCCTCATCAGACGCGCCGCGAGCCAGGCCGTGGCCCAGAAGCTTCTCGACCGCATCGCCTGGTGGCGCAGACACCTCACGCCCCACGGCGGTGACGTCGACAGCAACCCGTCTCCGGGGAACATGGCCGGGGGCATCACCACGGTGCTCGAGAAGTCCCTCGGGGGAGTGGCCAAGGGCGGGACGACTCGGCTGGTCGACGTGGTGGAGTACGGAGAACGGGTCAGCGCCAAGGGGCTCCATTTCATGGACACGCCGGGGTACGACCCGGTGTCGGTGACCGGCATGGTCGCTGGCGGCGCCAACCTCATCGCCTTCACCACCGGCCGGGGCTCGGCCATCGGTGGGCGACCGGTGCCGTCGCTCAAGCTCGCGTCGAATTCGGAGATGTACCGGCGAATGCTGGACGACATGGATCTCGACTGCGGCGCGGTGCTCGAGGGCCTCGGCATCGAAGAGATGGGGCGGAGAATCTTCGAAGAGCTCGTCTTGGTGGCCTCGGGCAAACAGACCAAGAGCGAGCTCCTCGGCCTCGGCGAAGAAGAGTTTCAACCGTGGCTCCCTGGGCCGACGCTCTGAGCCGCCGCGATTCCAGCCCAGCCATCGCGCGGTGATCAACGTCAACCACCTTCATGGCAGAACCTGCCGAGGGGGCTTGTTCGTGTTTAACTACCTTCGCGAGTAGGTTGGCGTTCGCGGGGCGACACATGACGAACAGCAGCGACGAGGACCCAGCCAAGAACCCTTCTGCACCGCCGACTGGTCTGAGCGAAGCCGTCTTTCGCCGCCTCGCCGAGCTCGCGCCCGACGCCCTCATGGCCCACCGAGGAGGGCGCGTCGTCTGGGCCAACGAGGCAGCGGCTCAGCTCAGCGGTCTGCCCAGCGCCTCCGCGGCAGTGGGGTTGCCCATCATCGCGTTCGTCGCCCCCCAGAGCCGCGAGGTGGTGGCCTCGCGCATCCGCGAGATGGCCACGACGGGCGAGCGCGTTCCCATCATCAACGAGACCTTCGTGCGGCAGGACGACGGTCGGCACATCTACGCCGAGGTCGCCGCTTCACCCATCGGCGACGGACTGTTCCTGGTGGCGATTCGCGACGTCACCGCGCGGAAGGCGGCCGAGTCGTTGCTCGAGGAGCGGGAGCGGCGCTACCGCGAGCTGTTCGAGCAGGTGCCCGTGGGCGTGTGGGAAGAAGACCTCTCGCAGGCCCGGGCCATCATCGACGGGCTGAGGCGCGACGGAGTGGGTGAGCTGCGTCCGTACTTCAAGGCGCACCCCGAGGTCGCCCAAGCCTGCGCCGGCGCGGTTCGGGTGCTCGACGTGAACAGCACCGCCTGCGAGATGCTCAAGGCCCGCGATAAGGGCGAGCTGTTGGCCAACCTCCACAAGGTCTTCGTGCCCGAGGCGATGGACGACTTCGCCGAGGAGCTCGTTCAGCTCGCCGAGGGCCGGCGGGTGACGACGGTGGAGGGCTGGAACGGCACGCTCGATGGAGGGCGCCGCTGGGTGGTGGTGCGCGGGGCCGTGGCAGCGGGTCACGAAGACGACTGGGGGCGAGTCGTTCTCACCACCGTCGACGTGACCGAGCAGCGACAGGCGCGGGAAGAGAAGGCCCAGCTCCAGGACCGCCTCCGGCACGCCGAGAAGCTCGAGGCCGTGGGGCGGCTCGCTGGAGGCGTGGCGCACGACTTCAACAACATCTTGGCTGCCATTCTGGGGTTTGCCGAGAGCTCGCTCGAGGAGCTGGCGCCTGGCTCCGGCGTGCGCGACCACCAGCTTCACATTCGGGAGGCCGCGCTCCGGGCGAGGGAGCTGGTGCGGCAGATTCTCACCTTCGGGCAGAGAGCTCGACCGGAGCCGCGGCTGCTCGACTCGGCGGCGGTGGTCGGCGCCGCGCTGGCGCTCGCGCGAGCCGGGATTCCCTCGACCGTCGACGTCGTCGTGGGGCTCGACCCCTCAGCGGGGACCGTGTCCGCCGACCCGACGCAGCTCCATCAAATCGTGTTGAACCTCACCTCCAACGCCCGCGACGCGGTGGGCCTCAAGGGCCGCATCGAGGTGGCGCTCGCGAAGGTGACGGTGGGCGCCGAGGTGCCCGAGCTTCGGCCAGGCGCCTACGTGGTGCTGCGCGTGCGCGACGACGGCGTGGGCATGGACGAAGCGACCAAGGCACGGCTGTTCGAGCCCTACCTGACGACGAAGCACAGCACCGGGGGCCACGGGCTGGGGTTGGCGGTGGTGCACGGCATCGTCGCCAGCGCTGGAGGGGCCATTCGCGTCGAGAGCGCCCCGGGAAAGGGAGCCACCTTCGAGGTGTACTGGCCCCGCCTGGAGCGACAGGCGCCAGGGCCAACCGAGAAGACCCAGGTTGCCCCACGAGGCAAGGAGCGCATTCTCCTGGTGGAGGACGAGCCGCTGGTGCGCTCGGCCCACCGGCGCGTCATCCAGTCGCTGGGGTACCTCGTCACCGAAGCACGAGACGGCGTCGAGGCGTTGGAGCTCATCAGGCGCGCGCCGGCCGACTTCGACCTGGTCTTCACGGACCAATCCATGCCTCGCCTGTCGGGGGCCGAGCTGGCCCGGGCCCTCCACGCCGAGTACCCACGGCTCGGGGTCATCTTGTGCAGCGGCTACGCCGAAGCGGTCGATGAGGCCGCCGCCCAGGCGATGGGGGTACGCGCCTTGCTCGAAAAGCCCGTCGATCGCCAGACGCTGGCCGCGGCCCTGTGCCGGGCCATCGACGCGAGCGGGGAACCACCGACGAGCGGGTGAGCTCGAGGAGGCTCGCTCGGGCTCAGAGGCGGTAGGCCTTCTTGGCCAGTCGGTACGCGAGGTCCACCGCGAGCTCGGCGGCCTCGTCTTCCTCGAGGCGGTGCTCGGCGACGAGCTGGGCGAGAAAGACACAGTCCATACGCCGGGCGACGTCGTGCCGCGCGGGGATGGATGGGAAGGCCCGGGTGTCGTCGTTGAAGCCCACGGTGTTGGCGAAGCCGGCGGTCTCGGTGATGCGCTCGCGGTAGAAGCGCATACCCTCGGGGCTGTCGAGGAACCACCACGGCGGGCCGAGCTTCAAGACCGGGTAATGGCCAGCCAGCGTCGCGAGCTCGCGGGAATAGGCCGACTCGTCGAGGGTGAAGAGAATAATGGAAAGACTGGGCTCGTTGCCGAAGCGATCGAGCAGCGGCTTGAGGGCGTGCACGTATTCGGTGCGGGTGGGAATGTCGGCGCCCTTGTCTCGCCCGAAGACGCGCATCACCTCGGGGTTGTGGTTGCGAAAGGCCCCAGGGTGGAGCTGCATCACCAGCCCGTCGTCGAGGCTCATGCGCGCCATCTCGGTCAGCATCTGCCCGCGGAAGAGCTGAGCCTCGGCGGCCGTGGCCCGCCCGAGCAGCGCCTTGGCGAACAGCCGCTCGGACTCGGCGCGGGTGAGGTCGCTGGTGGTAGCGGAGGGGTGACCGTGGTCCGTCGCGGTGGCTCCCAGCTCTTTGAAGTCGACGCGGCGTCGCGCCAAGGCCCTGAGGTACCCGGGCCAGCTCGAGGTGTCTTCGTTGGTGAGCTCCCCCAGGCGGGTGACGTTCTCGGAGAAGCCCTCGACCTCGGGGTCCACCACCGGGTCGGGACGGAACGTGGTGATGACCCGCCCCTTCCACCCCGACGCCCGCAGCGCGCGATGGTGCGGGAGCGCATCGAGCGGCGACTCGGTGGTGGCCAGCACCTCGATGTTGAAGCGCTCGAAGAGGGCGCGGGGCCGGAACTCGGGACGGGCCAGGCACGCAGCGAGGTGCTCGTAGACGCGGTCGGCCGACTCGGTCGTCAGCCGCTCCCGTACCCCGAAGACCTCGAAGAGCACGTGGTGGAACCACATTCGCGTGGGCGTGCCCCGGAACAGGTGCCAGTTCTCGGCGAAGCGCCTCCAGATTCTCCGCCCGTCGGTCTCCACCGTGCCGCCGTCGAGCCGGGGAACGCCGAGGGACTCCAGCGAGAGGCCCTGGCTGTAGAGCATTCGGTAGACGTAATGGTCGGGCACGATGAGGAGCTGCGCCGGGTCCTTGAAGGGCGCGTTCTCGGCGAACCAACGCGCGTCGGTGTGCCCGTGGGGGCTGATGATGGGCAGCGCGCGGACCTCGGCGTAGAGCCGACGTGCGATGGCCCGCTGGGTGGGGTCGGAGGGGAAGAGGCGATCCTCGTGGAGGACGAGCTCGGTGTTCATCGAGGCCTACCTTTCGACGCGAGTGCCCAGGCCCTTCATGGCCTTCTCGACCTCGGGGAAGGTCGCCATGGTGACGTCGCCGGGGGTCGTCATCGCCAGGGCCCCGTGGGCCGCGCCGCACTCCACCGCCCACTGCGGGCCTTTGCCAGCGAGGAAACCGTAGATGAGCCCCGAGGCGAAGGAGTCGCCTCCCCCGACGCGATCGAATATCTCCACGTCCTTCCGCTCGGGGGCCTGGTGGAGCGTGCCTCGGTGCCAGCACAGCGCCCCCCAGTCGTTGCGGCTGGCGGTGGTGGCGCGGCGGAGCGTCGTCGCGACCACGGACCAGTTGGGGTACTCCTTCACCGCGGTTTCGATCATCCTCTGGTACGAGGAGACCTCGAGCTTCGAGAAGCCCGCGTCGGCCCCGTGCACCTCGAAGCCGAGCGACGCGGTGAAATCTTCTTCGTTGCCAATCATCACGTCGACGTGACGGGCGAGCGACCGGTTCACCTCGCGGGCCTTGGCCTGGCCGCCGATGCCCTTCCACAGCGAGTCGCGGTAATTGAGGTCGTACGAGACGATGACGCCGTGGCGCTTGGCCGCCTGCATGGCCTCCTCGAGCACCGCCGCGGTGGACTCGGAGAGCGCGGCGAAGATGCCTCCGGTGTGAAACCAGCGCACGCCGTCGGTGCCGAACAGCCGCTCCCAGTCGAAGTCGCCGGGCTTCACCTGGCTCGCCGCCGAGTGGCCGCGATCCGAGCAGCCCACCGCCCCACGAAGGCCGAAGCCCCGCTCGGTGAAGTTGAGGCCGTTGCGCACGGTGCGTCCGATGCCGTCTGAAGGCACCCAGCGGATGTACGACTGATCCACGCCGCCTTGGTAGATGCAGTCTTGGAGCAGCCGACCGACCGGGTTGTCGACCAGCGCGGTGGCGACGGCCGTCTCGAGCCCGAAGCAGCGCTTGAGCCCACGAGCGACGTTGTACTCGCCGCCTCCCTCCCAGGCCCGGAAGGCGCGGGTGGTCGAGATGCGGAGATCTCCCGGGTCGAGCCGGAGCATGATTTCGCCGAGGGCCACGAGGTCGAACCGGCAGGAGCCCTTGGGCTTGATGGTCAGGTCAGCTGGAGCGCTCATGAGTCCTTTTCGCGTCAGTGTCGCTCGAGGTGGGTCAGCGAGCCCGGCTCGAGACGTCACCTTCGACCCGGAGGGTCACCCGGCCCATCGGCTCCAAAGGCATCACCCACCTCTTTCTTCTCAAAGTTCGAGCATGCTAAATACATAAGGTCTAGCTGTCAAGTGGTAAGGCCAATTCAAAGGGGCTCGCCAGTGAACGTGCAGTGCGACGAATCCATCGACCGGGGTTGGGGAGTCCATGAGCGGTGAGTGTTCGCTGCGAGTTGGGGTGGTGGGGCTGGTGGTGGGGTTGACCGCGGGAGGGTGTGCGCTGCTCCAGCCGCCGCCGAGGCTGTTGTCGAGCGCGCCGGTGGTCGATGATGAAGAGCCGGCGGACCCCAGCGAGGGACTGCACCTGCGGCTGATGACGGATCGCGGCCCGGTGCACGTGTTCAAGCCCAGGGGCTACGACCCGGCGACCGCGGGGACGCTGTTGTACGTGCACGGGTACTACACGGACCTCGACGGGGCGTTCCGCACGCAACACCTGGGGACTCAGTTCGGCAACAGCAACGTCAACGCGCTCTTCATCAGCCCGGAGGCGCCGGCCGAGTACACCGAGCCGGTGAAGTGGCCCAGCCTCAAGGAGCTGCTCGAAATGGTGCAGGAGAGCGGCGTGAAGCTCCCCAAGGGCGCGGTGGTGGCAATGGCGCACAGCGGTGGCTTCCGCACCCTGGTGCCGTGGCTCAAGTCGGGGCTGCTCGACACGGTGGTGCTGCTCGACGGGCTGTACGGCAACGACGACGACTTTCGGGCGTGGGTCGACGACGCCGGCCAGCACCGATTGGTCCTGGTGGGTTCAGACACGGCGAGCCGGGTGGAGCGCTTCGTGGCTGGGCGGGGCAACGTGGAGCGGGCGCCCTTGCCGGTGCCTCCGACGTGCGGCCGCGTCGGGGTGAGCTCACGACTGGTGTACCTGCGGTCGCAGGTCGGGCACATGGAGCTGGTTACCGAGGGGCGGTCGATTCCCGAGGTGCTGCGGTTGACCGCGTTGCCACGGTTCGATCCAGGGTGAGGCTCGGGCCATTCGCTGGCTACGGCGCGCCCCACCCCGCCGCCAAGGTCGAGACGTCCCACGCCGCTGGAGCTGTTTCGAAGCCCGTCGGCGCCGCGTTCGTCACGGTGACCACCCGGTTGAGAATGTGGTCTCGCGTGTCGTACTCGGTCGATTGGCTGGCGACGGTCGAGGCCGTGTTCGCCGCGGTGGTGAGCGGGAGATTGAGACCGGTGCAGCCGGCGGCCTTCCACCCGATGAAGCTCGGGTCGACGAGGAACAGAGGAGGCGTCGTCACCGTCCACAGCCCAGCACCAATCGTCCCGGTGCCGCTGAACGCGACGTTGACGAGCGCCACCTGGTCGTAGAACGCCCCGGTGCCAGCGTCGCGCCCGTAGAAGACGGTCACGCCGTCGTCGACCTTGACGCGTGAGCCGTACAGCACATAGCCCTTCCCGACGGTGCCGTTGGTGCCCGTGGCGATGGTGGTTCCCGTGCGAGCCACGAGAATGTTGTAGCTCGCGGCGGCCCCCTCCCCGACGACGTGCAGGTCGCAGTCCTCGAAGAGCGAGGCCTGGGCAGTGCCCCAGATGAAGTCGACGTTGCCCTCGATGAAGCACTTGTAGAACCAGGTGCGTCCCGAGGTCTGGATGGTGTCTTGGTTGCTGTAGAACGAGCTGTTGTACGCCGCCATGGTGAAGCCCGTGCCACTGCCGAAGTAGATGGTCTCAGCCTGAGCGACCGCCGACCGAAGCCCGGTGTTCTTCAAGGTGACGTTCTCGAGAACGAGGTTCGCCCCGGTGAAGTAGAAGCTGGCGCGGGTCTGCGTGGTGCCGTTCATGGTGTTGCCGTTGATGTACTGGAAGACGCAGGTGTCTCCCTTCGAGCTCCCGGCCGGGCCGACGATGCGAATGGTCTGGGTGAGCGCTGCTCCAGGGCCGACGTATCGGAGGAGCTCGCGGTAGGTCCCAGCGGCGACGTGAATCGTCACGCTCGCGGTCGAGGCGAAGCCCGAAGCGACGGCGTTGAGCGCGCCTTGCAGGGTCCGGAAGTTCGCTGTGCCACTCTGCGCCCCGTCCACCGTGAGGTTGGCGGGATCCAAGGTCGGCGCCGCTCGCGTGGTGAAGCTCCAGGTCGCGACGGTGCTCAGGTTGGACAACCCGTTGAACGCCACGGACTTCAAGGTGCCGGTGATGGACGTCGTCGGAATGACGACAGAGTACGCAGTCCCGTAGGCGAGCTTCCCGAGGTGCGGCGTGAAGTACACGGTATTGCCAGCGACACGCACCAGTTGGTTGTCGACGTTGAGCGCCGTGGCCCCGAACGTCTGGGTCTCGCCGGCGAAGCCGACGCTGTCGACCTCGGTGCCACCAGAGTAGATTTTGATGGTCCCTCCCAGGTTGAGGGTGGGCGGGGCATCGAAGGTGAGCGCCAGCTCTCCGTCGATGGAAGCGCTCGTCGAGCCCGGCACGGGGTACGCCACGCCAGCGAGCGAGCCGTAGTTGTCGGAGGTGGTGTAATCATTGACGGCGACGGTGAGCGGCACGGTACTCGTCGCACTGTTCGAGTCAGCCGTGTTGGTGACGGTCACCGTCGTGACACCACCATTGAGCCCCGTGAGGTTGATGGTCGAATTCGTAGCCCCATTGGTGACCGAAACCCCCACGATGGTCGGGTCGGCCGCGACGGCGGTGACCGGGGAGGTCGCGCCACCGATGCCCAGCGCCGTCACGGTGACCGAAGTCGAGGCCCCCTTGTTCATCGCGACGGATCTCGTCGGAGCAGTGAGCGACGCGGGGACATAGGGAATCAGGGTCCCAGTCGCCGAGTCGTAGACCGTGGTGCCGCTCCCGTCTTTCACGACGAGCTTGGTGATGGTCGCATCGACGTTGTTGAACGAGATGGCGGGATACACCGGGCCAGCCCCGTAGACCGTGGTCCCATTGGTGAAGTAGCTGGTCGCCGCGGAGTTCAGAGTCAGCGCCCCACCCACCGGGCCAGCGCCGTAGGTCAGGGTGGAGCCGGTGCGGCTGAAGCTCAGCTGCAAGGGCGTTCCATTCGTGAAGGGGACGGTGGGAGAGCCAGCGCCGACCGAGCCGGCTGCATTCACGTAATAGCCGTTGGCCACGTTGCTCGAGTTGCGCATCAAGATGTATGCATAGACATCGGTCGGGTTGAACCCCGTCGTGATGCCCAACCCGATGCCGCAGGCGTTGTTGACCTTCTTCTGCGCGGTGATGGTCACCTCGGCGGTGATGCTGAAGTCTCCGGTCATCGCCGTGGGGAACCCAATGAACCCGTTGCTGCTCGTGCCGTAGTAGTTCGGCGCCACGTATTTGAAGGCGTTTCCCGAGGCGCTGTAGGCGCTGCTGACACTGATGGTGCCACCGGTCATGGACGCCGTCGTGGTGCCGTTCGCCTGCTTGACGAAGGAGACGGAGGGCGCGTCGATTGCCACGCCCCTCACGGTGAAGCTGAACTCCTTGCCGGTGTTGCTCGCGATGCTCACCTGGGCGGTCTTGGTGCCGGCCGACGTCGGGGCGAACTTGAGGTTGAAGCTCGTGGTAGCTCCCGCGGGCACGGTGGCCGCCGGAGCCTTGCTCACCGAGAACTCCGCACCGGTGACGGTGATGGTGCCGACCGCCAGCTCGGCGGTACCGGCGTTCTCGATGGTGAAGGGCGTCTCGGTTGGCGCCACGACGGCGGCACCAGCGACGTTCACGGTCGAGCTCGCGGCGACCGCGGCCGTTCCCTGACTGACGGCGAGCTTCGGAGCAGCTCCCGAGGTAGCCTCGGCCGACACGGTGAAGGCGAAGCTCGTGTTCGCGTTGTTCGCGATGGTGATGGTCCCCGTCTTGGCGCCCGCGGAGCTCGGGGTGAACGTCACCTTGAAGGTGGTCGACCCATTCGGGGCGATGGTGCTCGCCGAGGGCGCGCTCACCGCGAATTCGGCGCTGCTCGAGGTGACCGAGGTGACGGCCAGCGCCCCAGTGCCGGTATTACCAATCGTGAACGTCGTGTCGACCGGCGCTCCGATGACGGCGCCGCTGAGCTTCACCGTCGAGTCGGCCGCGATGGTCGTCGTCCCCTGGCTGAGCTTGATGGCAGGCGCGACCTGGGTGATTCGCACGGTGTAGCCACGGACGGCCCCGTCTTGGGCGGTGACGACGATTCGGACGGTGCTCGGAGCGCCCACTGGAGGAAGCCCGAGCGCCAGGTTCGTGTCGCTCGCTACCCCGCTCGTCGTCTTCATCGTCGCGCCGATGTCGTTGACCGTCACGTCCTTCGCGACGTCATCCGAGGTCGCCAGCGTGAGGGAGACCGCCTGCGTCGGGTACGGCAAGACGATGGCGTACACTCGCACGTCGCTCGAGAACTCCGGGCTCATCGTGACGGCGACGCCATCAGCCAGCACCGTGAGCGCCTTCAGGGTCCCGTCGGTGTGCAGCGCGACGGGCGGCTCGGCCTGCGGGCACCCCATCGCTGCCAGGAGCCCAACGCTGAGAACTACGGACCATCCCCTGTGCTTCATAGGTACCTCGTTCGTTTCAAGGAAGGTTCCAAACCCAAGCGCGCAGCCAGCTCTAGGGTTGCCAGGTCCTGCCGTCCGGGCTGGTGAGCGACGGGAAGTCGACATAGGCGTTGGTGCAGTCGACCACTCGCGCCGGATCGACGGCTCTCGTCGGCGCGCCCGTCACCGCGACTCGGGATTCGTCCGAAGGGAAGATGGGCAAGTTGACTCCACTGAGCGAGAGGTCAGCGTCTGAAGAGACGACGTTGATGAGACCCGGTGACTCGGCCACCACATTCTTGAGTGTCATGACGAGCGGGTAGGCGGTGACTGAGTAGCCACCGGTGTTCTCCATGAACCCCTGCAGCCTCACCTCGCTTGGCCCTTCGATGCGCAGGTCGGTCACGAAGATGTCGTGGAAGTTCGGGTACAACGGACCCCCCGACGGGAGCGCCTTGGTGCTGTAGTACGGCGTGAACAGCAGCGCGTTCATCGCGTTCCGCACGCAGAGCCGGTCATAGTAGATGTTGCTGACCTCGCCGCCGCGGGCGTAGTCGGACTTGATGCGGAGCGCCTCCTCCGAGTCCTTGAAGCTGTTGTCGTAGACGTGAACGTTGGTCACCCCGCTGTTGGTCTCACTGCCGATGGAGATGCCGTGGCCCCAGTAGATGTGGTTGTGGGCAATCATGATGCCCCACTTCCGGTCTGACCTGGCGCCTCGGTCGCCATCGATGCCGGGGAGCCCGGAGTCGGCCGGGCTGGGGTTGTTCGAGCCCTTGAGCACGATGTCGTCATCACCGGTGCTGATGTAGTTGAAGGCAAACACCACGTTCTTCAGGTAGCCATCGAACGAGACGGCGTCCGTCGAGGTGGTCGCGCTCCCGGTGACCAGCTTGACCGAGGTTGGGGCCTTGGCTGACCCCGGGTCGAAGGCGTCGGTGTTCTTCACGTTGTCGCGGTCGAACAGGGCCCCGGTGTACAGCGGGTTCATGTTGCCGGCCGGGTTGGCATACGCGGCCAGCGATGGCGTCTGCAGCTTCACGCCCCACACCGTCAAACCGTCGATGCCGCTCGGCACGAAGTGGAAGTTGGCGCTGTTGTTCATCGTGACGCGGTAGAGTGTCAGGTTCTTCGCGGAGTCGAACACCATCATGCGGAAGTTCGACTGCGAGCCGAAGCCGGTGCGACCGTTCTGCACCATGTTGCCCAGCCAGGCGAGGTCCCACCAGGTCATGTTCCTCGACGACGACTTGGAGTTGACGATGGTGCCGCCATTGTCGCACAGGGCGCCGTCGGGGGCCTGGAGGTCCTGGGCGTAGGCGGCGTAGGTGTTGGAGCAGGTCAGGTCGACCTTCATCAGCGGGTAGAGCTTGATGGTGGAGACGATTTCCGCGTAGGCCCGGCTGTCGATGCTGCCGTCACCCATGATGGCCGAGTTCACCAGGTTCTTCCCGTTGATGAGCGCCGCGCAGTTGCTCGAGCTGCCTGCCTTGTTCGAGCCGACCGCGGTGTTGGCGCAATACGGCCCCGCCTTCTTGGGCGAGTAGGCCGTGGCATCTCGGGTCGCGAACAGCGTGACACCCGTGTCGAGCCACAGCGTGACCCCCGAAGGCAGTGTCATGGGGCCGCTGATGAACCCGTTGCCTGGCCCGGAGCTGTTGACCACGAGGCGCACCGCGTACCGCGAAGCCCGGTACTGCGGTTTTGCCAGCTCTTCGCCGGTCGCGCCGGTGAGGTTCTTTCCCGGCACCGCCTCGGCCTTCTGCGCGTCGGTGGCGGCCTTGTCGACCGCCCCGATGAACGCGCCCACCTCGGCATCTACCGAGGCGCCGCAGGCGTCGAGCGCCGCTTGGATTCGCGCTTGGTCTGGGTTGACCACCGCTGGATCCGCCGCCACTTGCGCACCGGCAGGAGAGACATCGGCCTCGGGTGGCAGGGCCCCGTCGGGTCGCTTGACGTAGCGGTTGCTCGCCTCGAGCGTGGCGCAGACCTCGTCGGGCCTCGGCAGCCGCGGCTCGGGGGGCAGGTCTCGGTCGAAGCGCACGGTTCCGACCTGGAAGGGCTGGTCGGTGGTGTAGGTGACGGCCGACGGGTTCGGGCTGTCGCACCCGATGAGCGAGAGGGAGACGGCGGCGCACGCGAGCGCCTGCCGCCACCCCATGAATGCTGCTGGGTCGAGAGTTCTCATTGCCTGGCTCCGCTCTGGAGTGGTTTTCGCAGGTACGTCATAGGCTAGAAGCGCGCGATGACGCCGAGGCCGAGGGCGTTGGGCCCGTTGCCTGGCGCCATGAAGGCCGCCGTGGTCCCGACATTGTTGGTGAACACCGGAGACTGGCCAAAGTTGACGTCTTGCTGGGCCCCGTTCTTGATGAGCGTGTAATAGACATACGCAGCGAAGACGTCATTGAATGAGTACTTGGCCCCCACCGACAACTGATAGGCGGCGAAGTCGGCCCCCGAGCCGTTGATCGACCCGTCGAGGTTGCCCAGCCGCCCGAAGGACGCCATGAGCACGAAGTGGTCGCCAATCTCCTGCGCGGCGGACGCCATGAAGCTGAACTGGCTCATCGTGCCGGTGACCAGCGAGGAGTATGGGTTGGACGTCGTGGGGGCGATGAACTGCGCGTACCCGTAGTTGCTCCGCTCGAGGCCCACGCCGACGAAGGTTCGAGTCGGCAGCTTGTACGACACGAGGACCTTGTAGAAGTACGTCGCCACGTTGTTCTCGGCGAAGGTGTGGAGCCCGAAGCCGAGCTGCATGTTGGCCACGTCGACCCCAGTGTTCCGTTGGTAGTCGAAGCCCGCGCCGACCCGGAGCTCGCCGAACCTGTACGCCAGGCCCAGCGCGAAGCGATCGCGCCGCCCGCCCGCCGGCACCAGCTCGTCGAAGCTGTAGGAGCCCGCCACCTTGAAGCCCCACCAGTCAGGAGACGTGTAGTGCACCGAGTTCTTGTAGCGGGCCTCGCCGCGGCCAAAGACGCTCCACGGGTTGCCGCTCATCTGCGCTGAGGTGTTGTTCCACAGGTCGAGCCCCAGCACCGTCAGGCCGAGGTTGCCGCCGAGCTCGCCTGCCGAGCCGACCAGGCTCCGGTAAGCCGACTCGTTGTTGCCGATGACCAGGCGACCGGCGCGCTCGTCCTCCACTCCCAGGAAGGTGTTCCGCAAGACGATGGTGCCGAGAATGCCGAGGTCGTTGGCTCCGCCTTGCTCGAAGTTGTTGAGGCCCGCCTCGATTTGCCACAGCACCTTGGTCTTGGGGCCCAGCGTGATGGAGCCGGTGAAGCCGATTCGCGAGTTGCCGTCGGAGACCCTCCCCGTCGTGCGGTACGGGGTGGCGCCCCCGTTGGCCCAGGCGGCCTCGAGCTGGGCGTTCAAAAAGCCGTAGACCTTCGCTTCGATGGGAATGTCGGCACGGGCTGCACCGGGCACGAGGGCGAGCGCCACCGGTACCATCAGGACCATCGCCGTCTCTCTGAGCCGCTTCGTGCTGATCATTTCCAACTCCTCGCGGTGACGCCGAGCACTCTGCCCATGGGACCTCCGGGTCGTGATGTGATGGTGCCCCGTGGAAGCCCCACGGGCAGCGAGCGAGTCAGGGAGGGCCGACACATCATGGCGAGCGTCTGGTCTCCCTTCTCCTGGCTGCCTCGAGGGTGGTCCCGAGCCCAGCAGGCCGTCAGCGCTCGAACGTCGCTGGCGATGGAGTGGACTCTGAAGCCGGCCGGTCCAGCTGTCAAGTGGTAAGGCCAATCAACGCCCGCTCGCCACTTGCCCCAACTCAGGAGCCGCCCCGTGACGTACCATGACGGGCGTCGGCCACCGTGCGCACCGGCACACCGAGCCCTTCGAGGCGAGTCGCGTCGCGGTCAGGGAGCGAACGAGCGCCGGAGATGGCGGCCCGAGGCAGGCGCTCGTCACCGAGTCGAAAGGCTCGCCATCCACAGCTCTAGGTCGAGTGGTGAAATTTGGACGATTCTTGTCCCTTTTTTACCACTCGATTGCGGAAGAGCGGCCTCACCCGCCGTAGAACACCTTCGGGCCGAGCTCTTTGAGCCACAGGGTCGCGTCATCGGGGCGGCCGTCAATCGCACCTTGCACGCCGGCCTCCACGACCTCGCCAATGAAGACCGAGTGGTCGCTCCGCTCGACGGTCTCGACGAGCGTGCACTCCACCCACGCGGGCACAGCCTCGAGAATCGGGGCGCCGGTGGTGCCGGGGCGGAAGCGGTGCTCGTTGATGCGGTCTCCGTTTCGTTGGGTCGGCTTGAAGAAGGCGAACGCGAGTTGCCCCTGGCCCTTGCCGAGAATGTTGAGCGCGAAGGCTCCCGCGGCCTTCACCAGGTCGTGGCCGCCGGAGTCCTTCTTCACGCCCACCACCACCAGCGGCGGGCTGAACCCTGCCTGGGTCACCCAGTTCACCGTCGCGGCGGACACGGTCGCTCCGTCTTTGGACTGGGCCGTCATCACGTACAGCCCATAGGGAATCATTCGCAGGGCCGTCTTCTTGGCTTCGTCGTTCATGGCCGCCATCTCCCAGGAAAATGGTGTGACAGAGTTGCTAACGGTCCCACCCGCGGCGGCGCCACCTTGCCTGAATTCCGAGACGGAGCGAGCCCGATGGGGTCCAGCTCCTCATCGCAGGGAGGGGCCTCTCCGAAGACGAGCGTCCCATCGAGGTACACTGGAATGTGCGGGCTCTTCGTCGACGTCGTCGTCATCGCGTCGTAGCTCCAGTCGTTGGCCGGGTTCCACGCACAGGCGGAGCCATCGTCTGGAATGCCGAGCTGGAGGATGACCGTGGGAGGCCCCTTCAGCTTGACGATTTCGCCCCAGAACTCCTGGCCCTGGTAGTCGAGCTCGACGAAGTACACGTTGGCGTCCTTGGCGCACTGGGTGGGGCCGGTCATGGTCACCGGCTGACCGAACTCGTTCGCCCCCCGGTCGTAGATGAGGGAGGCCTTCACCCGCCCCGTCGAGCCGGCCAGCTCGCTCGCATCGAAGTAGTACCGCGCGGTGAGGTGCTTCTCGAAGCGAGGGACGTGAACCGTCTCGTTGATGAGGGCAATCTCCACCTGCGAGTCGCAGGCGTTGGCCGCGTTGAGCTTCCCCCGAGTGTAGAACTCGTCGATGGGCGGCTCGGTGGGCGGAAAGTCCCTCAGCGGGCACTGCCCCTCGCCCTGGAGTGCCTGGTGCGCCGCGAGCGCCGCGACGAACGAGGCGTTGTAGTCGATGGTCACCTCGTTGGCTCCGAAGTCGCTGCGCACGTCATGGTGGCCATCGCTCAGCGTCGAAGGCCCGTTGAGCAGGGCGCCCCACAGGATGTGTCGGTTCTCGAATGGACGGTCGAGCTCGCCGTAGATGGACGCGTGGCCGGCGGCGTGGTGGGGGTGCGATTCGTACTTCTTCCCGAAGCCCATCATGTACGAGCTCCCCAGGGGGTTGTCTCCCAGGAGGTAGGCCATCTGCTTCTTCGCCCAGTCGACCAGCGGGGCGCTCTCGGCGGGGAAGTACTTGGCGTACACCAGCGCCACGAATTGGCCCGCGGAGTTGTACCGGCCGGAGCCCCAGGAGTTGAGCATGCTGAACCCACCGGGGGTCTTGGCAACGTTCGCCCACTTGGAGCTGTCGATGAGGGCGATCTTCCTGAAGCCGTCGCGCATGCGGCCCTCGAAGGTACCGCTCGACGCGCCCTTCGCTCTCGCCTCGTAGATGGCGGCGAGCTTCACGTAGACTCCCGAGCGCAGGGAATTCCAGCAGTGGGTGTGACTCTCGGCCCAGTCCATGCCGAGGTCGTCTCCGTACGGAACCCACACGGTGAGGAAGTGCCCTGGGGCCCAGCCCGTGTACGTGGTGCCGTCGAAGTCGAGGATGTCTTTGAGGTACTGGGTGTCTCGGGTTGTCTCGTACAGCCAGACGGCCGCCCAGGCGAGGTCGTCCCAGGCGTACTCCGAGGTGTAGAGGCCATCGGTCGTCTCGCCGACCTTCTCCGGGTACTTGGCGGCGAAGCGGTAGAGCGCCTTGGCCTTGTCGAGGTAGGCGGCCGCCACCGTCGGGTCGCTGTCGTGGAACACCATCGAGAGCTGCGCCAAGGCCGCCGCCGCCGAGGCGGTCACGTCGGCAGCTGGGGTCTCGTCGCTCGCGAAGTATGCCTTTCTCGGGCAGAACGAGGTTTTCCGCAGCTCGGGAGGCATCCACCCGCACGTGTGGTCGGTGCCGTCGCCAACTTGCTGGGCGTAGGCGACGAGGTTCCCCGCGGTATCCACGTAGGTGTTACGAGCCAGGTAGTCGCCGAACAGCCGGAGGATGACCTTGAGCTCTGTCTCGAGGCCGGTAGCGCGGTAGGCCTGGGGAAATTCAATCCAGCTCCACGCCAGCGTCGACGCGGAGAAGGCGGTGGTCAGCCCGAACTTGATGTAGTCGCCGGCATCGTGGAACCCTCCACTCACGTCGATGGTCCCGTCGCCATCGGGGTCGAGCACGTCTCGGTGGGCGGCGATGAAGGCCGCCGAGAGGTTGACGCCATTGGGGTCATCGGTGACGAGCTTGATGTGCCGGTCATCGAGGTGGTCGTTTCCCCGCCACTGCACGTAGGTGCATGCCTCCGATGAGCCGCAGCGGTTCGCGTGGAAGAACCAGAGTCCCTTCTGCAGTGCCTCGGCCCACGGCCCCTCGGCCCCCTGGCAGGCGTAGGTGACGGGGAACTTCCTCTGCCCACATTGGTCGAGGGAGCCCTCGGGGACTCCCGACCCACCCGGTACGAGGTTTCCCCCGTCGACCGAGGATCGTGGAGCGCCTTCGTCTGGTGGATGAACCGGCTGACAGCCACCGCAGGCATTCAGCGCGATGGCCATGAGGAGTGCAAACCAGGAAGCCCCCGAAGCAGACACTCTCGTAGCGCTCATGTCGTCCGACCTCTCGCGCGCGGCCTGCGAATCGCCGCTCCACTGACGTCAGCACTACAGAGGGGCCCGCTCACCATTCGGGTCAGGGCGGTCGCGACGACCCTCCCATGGATGCGTCGCACATTGAGAACATGGAGTGTCTCCGTTATGCGGCGGGATTCGGGCCGTGGCGCCTCCACCCAAGTCGCGCGGAGGGCCGTTGGTCACCCGGCAATCACGGCTTCACACCCAGCGCCTCGAGGAGGAAGGCATGGGTGTCGACCAGCTCAGAGATGACCGCCTTCACCGGCGAGCCCATGCCGTGGCCGGTGTTCAGGCTGGTGCGGAGGAGGACAGGGCCCCCGGCGGACGCCGCCTGGAGGCGCGCGGTCATCTTGCGCGACTGCAACGGGTTGACCCGGGGGTCATTGGCTCCCGTGAGGAAGAGGACCGAGGGGTACGCCGTGCCGTCCTTCACCCGGTGGTAGGGCGAGTAGGCGTAGAGGGCGTGGAACTGCTCGGCGTCCTTCACCGTACCGAACTCGGTGACGTTGAACTGGCCGTTGGGGTCGTCCTCGACATGGAGCATGTCGTAGATGCCGACATGGGAGACGACGGCGCGGAACAAGTCGGGACGCTGGGTCAGGGCCGCGCCCATCAGCAGGCCACCGTTGGAGCCTCCCTCGATGGCCAGCCTCGCGGGCGTGGTGTACCCGAGCTCGATGAGGCGCTGGGCACAGGCGAGGAAGTCATCGAAGACGTTCTGCTTGCGGGTGAGCCGCCCGACCTCGTGCCACGCCTCGCCGAACTCGCCTCCGCCTCGCAGCGCTGCCCTGACCTGCACCACGCCACGCTCGAGCAGCACGTGGGCGAGATCCGAATAGAAGGGCTGGGTGCTGATGCCATAGCCACCGTAGCCACGAAGCACGGTGGGGTTCTTCCCGTCGCGGACCGTGCCCTTCCGCTCGATGATGAACATGGGGATTTTGGTGCCGTCGCGGGAGGTCGCCACTTCTTCCTTCACCTCGGCGTCGGAGAAGTCGGCCAAGGCGGTAGTGCCCAATGAAGTCGGCTCCACGGTGTTGGTGGCAGCCCGGTACACGAAGCCACGATTGGGAGTGACGAAGCTGGTCGAGAAGAAGAGCAGGTCATCACCTTCGACTCGCTGCAACCCAAACACCGTCGACACCGGAGGCGCGGGGATCGGCACCGTCAGCTCTCGGCCATCGAGGCCAAAGGCTCGCAAGCGCGTCGGCCCTCCCAACAGCTCGGCGACGTAAACCCGGCCCTTCGTCACGGTGAACTCGTCGAGCACGCCGGCCAGCTCGCCCAGCACCACCTTGGCCTTGGCCAGCTCCGGAGTGCTCAACGGCAGGCGCAGCAGGCGGTGACGTGGGGCGCCCTTCTTCGACAAGAGCCACAACCCGCCATCGCGACCGAACTGCGCGTCGATGACGCCGTCCTCGAAGGCCGCCACCTTGGTCCAACGCCCCGAGGGATTGCGCAGGTAGAGCGAGAAGTCGCCGCCGTCGCCATTCGCCACCCGAGCCAAGTGCCAGCGCCCATCCTCCGAGCGCGAGAGTGACGTCTCCGCGATGCGAGGGAAGTCGTCGCCCACCGCCAGCGTGTCCTTGCTCTCGGACGTACCGAGGGCGTGGAAGAAGACCCGCTGGTAGAAGGCGTGGTCTTGCGGGGGCCGCTCGCCTTCCCGAGGGTAGCGCGTGTAGAAGAAGCCTTTGCCGTCGGCCGACCAGGCCAGGCTCCCGCCTCCGGTGCCGAACTGCACCCGAGGAATCACGTCGCTCGTCTGCTGGCCGGTCGCCACGTTCCACACGTGGAGCGTGCCCTCCTCGCTGCCTCCCTGAGAGAGCGAGACGGCGACGGTGCTCCCGTCGGGCGAGGGAACGTACCAGTCGATGGCCGTGCCGCCCGTGGGGTCGAGGCCGACCAAATCGATGAGCACGCGCTGCGGCGCCCCCTCCGCGAGGGAGTCGAGCACCACCAGGTCAGGCTGCTGCTTCACGGCTGGGTCTCTTCGAAGCGCGAAGAAGCGGGGGCCGGGCCGCCAGGTGGCTCCACCCAGGGAGGGCGGGCGCTTCGTCATCAACCCGCCAATGCGCTCCCGGAGCCCTTCCACGCCAGGCAGCCCGTCCAGCACCGCGCGGGCGCGAGCGTTCTCCCCTGCGCTCCAGGCCTCGACCTTGGAGTCCTTCCCGTCTTCCAACCACCGGTAGTCGTCGGCCACCACGACGCCGTGCAGCGTCTCCGACGTCGGGACCCGCGGCGTCGGTGGGAGCGGCGGGAGCGAAGAAACCGCGACCGGGGCCGCCACCGAAGCGGCTGGCGAGCTCACCGACCTGCAACCAGAGACACCGAGAGTAAGAATCACCACAGAAGCCACGCGAGCTGACATGAACCCTCCGGAGAGCGCCGAACCTAACAGCGCCCCTCGGTTATGCCACCCGTTCACTCCGAAGGCCGAGACCGCTCGAGCTGCGGAGGCGTTGGCGCACCGAGCGGAGGCGCTCCCGGAGCGGTGGCTGCCACGTGCATCGTCAGCATCGCCGCCGCCAGGGCCGCCGCGGCGAAACCGATGGCGACAGGCCGCTCCCACCACTGCCAACGGGGCGCCCCGAGGCCCAGCTCCTGGGCGACCGCGCTCCGGAGCCGCGCGTGGAACGCCGCCGAGGGTTCCGGCTCGAGCTCGGCCAGCTCGACCGCACGCTTGAGCGACAGGTAGCTCCTCAAGCACTTCGGGCACACCTCGAGGTGGGCCTCGACTCGGCTCCGCGACGGCTCTCGCGCCTCGCCGAAGTGAAAGGCCAGAAGCTCGGGCAAGGTCTCTTCGCAGCTCATGATGGCAGCTCCTCTCGCAGGCGACCGACCAGCTCGTGAAGGCGCGACTTCACCGTGCCGACGGGAATACCGAGGACCTCGGCCAGCTCCTCGTACGTCAGACCGCTCGCCCGCAGCCGGTACAGGGCGCCCATCGCTTCAGGCAATTGACTCACCGCCCGGGCGAGGGCTTCGGCACGCTGACGCTGCTCCAGGGCCTCTTCGGGGAGCTGCGCGTCGACGAGAGGCGAGCGCGAGACCACGGCTTTGGCCTGCGACGCCCGCCGCTCGGTGCGAGCTCGGTTGAGGCACAGGTTTCGGGCCACCTTGAAGAGCCAGGCGCGGAAGCTGCGGGCGCTCGGGGTCGAACGGAGTATCGCGAGGAAGACCTCGTGCAGCACGTCCTCCGCTTCGGTTGGATCCCCCAGTTGATGGCAGATGAAGCCGAAGAGGTGCCGCTCGTACCGGGCCGAGAGCTCCTCGAAGGCCTCGAGGTCTCCCGCGAGCAGCCGGCGGTGTACTGCCTCATCGGAGCTCGGCAGCATGGCGGGTCTCAGGTGGCCGAGGTGACGCGGGTAGTGCGCCAGGCCGCCACCGCGCACACGAGCAACGACACGACGACGATGGCCAACGCGAGCACGGCGTTGTTGAGCGATTCGGCGACGCCCTGGAGCAGAATCCTCGCCCCGGTGACCGGTTCCTCGGACCCGTGCGCCACGTACCTGCACGTGACGATGAGCCCCAGGGAGACGCCCAGCATCCCGCTGGCCAACGTGACCACGGCCAGCACCGACGTCACCGCCCAGTACCGCGCAGGCCGGAGCAGCGTCAGCACCGACGCGCCCGCGAGCAAGAACCCGAAAAGCGCCGTCAGAATCATCACCGGCCCGCCCTCAGCGAAGAACATTCCCATGTTGCCTCCGTTCCATGTGGCTTCAGCCAGAGAGGAACCGCAGCCCGGTTTTTGTTCGGTCGATCTCCCACGCTCTTCCGCCACGGGCTTGCCCGACGCACCCGCCTCGGCTACGGATGTAGGGTAGTCTCTGCCACGAGGGCCGCCCATCCATGAGACTCCCGCGCCACGCCGCACCCCTTGTCGGCCTCTCGCTGGTGGTGGGCTGCATCGCCGACGTCTCGGGCGCCCCGTGCGCCACCTCGAGCACGTGCCCCGACCTCCAGACCTGCGTCAGCGGGCATTGCAGCACCTCGAGCAGCGGCGCGGGTGGCTCGGGGGGTGGAACCTCGCGAACGGGCGGAGGAGCGGGCGGAGGCACGGCGGGGGCTGGAGGCGGAGTCGCCTCGTGCACCGGGTGCGTCACCGCCACCACCTGCGGCGCGGGGAACGAGTGCGGGCTGCGCTACTGCGATGGTCTCGCGGCCTGCTACAACCCGTCGGCGCCAACGAGTTGCACGCTCATCAACAACGTCGCCTGTCCTCAATCGGCGGCCTTCGAGGCGTGCACCGCCGACAGCCAGTGCAAACCAGGAGCACTCTGCAAGCTCAACCACTGCCTGGTGAAGTGTACTGTGAACGGCGACTGCCACATTCCCAACGCAGCCTACAGCGACTTCGTCGCCGCGTATTGCGTGACCAGCTCGCTCGCCCCCGACGCCCGCTGCTACCCAGCCTGCACCAGCGCCACCGACACAACCTGCACGGGCAACACGTCGTGCCAGATGTTCTCGGACAACACCTACGGGTTCTGCAAACCCTCCTGACCACCACCGGAGCGCGGGCACAGCCGCCAACCCTTCGAGTCACCGCAGGACCACCCGGGTGCGTCGTCGCGCGTCAACACGGCGGTGCTGCTGCTGACGGCGGCCTCCTCGAGCGACGCGACCAGGCGTGGCACCGTGCCGTACTCACCGGCCAACACGGCGATGGGCTTCCACGGGCTCCCCTCTCTTGGCTTCACCACGGCCAGCGCCTCGGGCTCGTGGGCGCGGCTATAGGCGACCGCCTCGGGGCTCAGGACACAGGTGCCGAGACGCGGCCGCGCCAGCAGCACCACGACGAGACCGAGCGCGGTCACGACGGCCAGTGCCCTCGCGGCGGGTCTGGAAAGCGCCTCGAAGCGGCTCGTCTCCAGACTCCGCGCGAGCCAGAGCGAGAGAAAGGGGAAGACGAGCAGGGCGTGGTTCCAGACCTTGCGCCCGGGGAGCCCGAGGGCCAGCAGCATGAGGACGATGGAGCCAGCCAGCACTCGCAGCTCGGGCCGGCGGCGCGTCTGCCACAGCGCCCACAAGCTCAGGGGGAGCCAGGGCCAGAACCGCCGACCGAGGGTGAGCCAGGGCTCCAGCGCGCTCGGGGAGCCGTCCATTCGCGAGCCGATCGCCGACGCGAGGAGCTGCGTCTCGAAGTACCCCGAGTACCAGTCGCCTCCGATGCGCCAGCTGTGGAACAGGAAGAGCACCGGGCCCGCGAGCGAGACCACGGCCACTCCCAGCGCCGGGAGCAGCAGCACGGGCCGGCGCTCCGCCACCACCCGGGACAGCGTGATGGCCGCGATGGGCACGAGCCCGAAGGGGCCCTTCACCGCCACGCCAGCGGCTCCGCAGACCGCCGCCACCAGCCAGGCCCGCCAGGGGCGTTGGTCCTCAAGCAGCGCGAGCCCTCCGGCGGTGGTCGCCAGCACCAGGAGTTGGTCTAACCGCGCCGTCGCCGCCAGCTCGAAGAAGCTCGCCGTGGTGCCGAGGAAGAAGGCGGCCAACAGGCTCCTCCGAGCCAAGAGGCCGAGCGTCGCCACCGAAGCCAGCCAACCCAGCACGATG
>PMBV01000533.1 GCA_003153055.1 Myxococcales bacterium | reverse complement strand
GTATGCAGGATGGAATCCTCGACCACACTCACCACTCTGGTTGGAGCCGTTTCCAAGCCGACGTTAAACCATACCCAGCGCCGCCATTGCACCGGCTTGTCGGTGCGCCGCCCGAGCACCAGGAACTTGTTTTTCATCAGTTGGCTGTTGGGAAACACCACCGTCTCCCAGTTGCGCGTCTCGACGGCGGTGTGCCTCCAGCGGATCTCCATCACCTTGCCGCTGATGTCGCCGACCTTGATCCAGTCGCCTTCCTCCAGCGAGTTGTCCACCTGCAGCGCGAGGCCCCCGGCGATGTTGCCGATCACGTCCTGCAGCGAGAAGCCCAACATCGCGGTGAAGACGGCGCTGGTGGCGATGAGCCCCGACAGGTTGACGTTCGCCCGGCTCGCCACCGTCACCGCGACCACCACCGAGGCGGCGGCGACCAAGACGTCTTGCAAGATGGGCGGCGTCGCCAGCCGTAGCCTGGGGAGCAGCACGCTGAAGACCAAGATGGCCGTCGCCCCCACGAAGGCCACTGAGCCGAGGACCCAGCCTGGGGTGCGGAAGGCGTCGGCGTGCTCAGAGCCCAGGGCCCTCAAGGCCGCCGAAGTCACCACTCCGATGAGATGGATCGCCGCGAAGAAGAACACGGCCTTGAACCGCGGGTGATCGACCGCGGCCAGTCGCGCCACCAGCCACGACGTCACCAGCAGCACCAGGAGCCACGGCGTCCACGCCTGGCTTGCCTCGAGCACGAGTGCGTCGATGAAGCTCACGATGAGGTTCTTATCCGCTCGCCAGGCGTTGGCGGGCGAGCTTTTCGTATTGAGGCGCCGAATGTTGAGCCAGCCGCGGGCCTTGACGCGCACGGTCTGAACGGGCGGCTGCGCCGCGTTCGCCACGGCCTTAGGTTTCATGCCACCCCAAGGCCAAAGGAGCACATCATGGAAGCAGGCACGACGACGACCGCCCCTCACAAACCAGTGCAGGAGGTCACGTCAGTCACCATCCGCTTCGTGGGTGACTCGGGCGACGGGATGCAGCTCACCGGCGTCGAGTTCACTCGCGCCACCGCGGTCGCGGGGAACGACCTCCAGACCTTCCCCGACTACCCGGCGGAGATCCGCGCCCCGGCAGGCACGGTGCTGGGGGTCTCGGGTTTCCAGATTCACTTTTCGTCAGAGGCGGTTTTCACCCCGGGCGATCAACCAGACGTGCTGGTGGCGATGAACCCGGCGGCCCTCAAGGCGAACCTGAGGGACCTCGTGCACGGCGGAATGTTGATCGTCAACACCGGGGCCTTCACTGAGTCGAACCTCCAGAAGGCGGGGTACGAGGCCGACCCGCTCAAAGACGGCTCCCTCGACGCCTTCAAGCGCCACGACGTCAACATCACCTCGCTCACCGAGCTCGCCCTCAAGGAGAGCGGGCTGTCGGCCAAGGAGGTCGCCCGGGCGAAGAACATGTTCGCGCTGGGGCTGATGCTGTGGATGTACGGGCGCTCCATCGAGCCGACGCAGCGCTTCCTCAAAGGGAAGTTCGCCTCGAAGCCCGACATTCTCGCTGGCAACGAGCGGGCCCTCATGGCCGGCTACAACTACGGCGAGACGACCGAGCTGTTCGCCAACACCTACGCCGTCAAGCGAGCCGCCATCACCAAGGGCCGCTACCGGAACATCACCGGCAACGAGGCCACCGCCTGGGGCATTCTCATGGCCACCAAGCTCGCGGGCATCCCCGGCTTCCTCGGCAGCTACCCCATCACCCCGGCGTCCGACATTCTCCACGAGCTCGCCCGTCACAAGAGCCTCGGCTTCACCACCTTTCAGGCGGAGGACGAGATCGCCGCGATGTGCGCCGCCGTGGGGGCGGCCTTCGGTGGGTCGCTCGCCTTCACCACCACCTCGGGGCCAGGGGTGGCGCTCAAGCAAGAAGCCATTGGCCTGGCCTTGATGACCGAGCTGCCCGTCGTCATCGTCAACGTGCAGCGCGGCGGGCCTTCGACCGGGCTCCCCACCAAGACTGAGCAGTCAGACCTGCTCCAGGCACTCTACGGGCGCAACGGTGAGGCGCCGGTGCCGGTCATCGCGGCGTCCTCTCCCAGCGACTGCTTCGAGGCGGTCATCGAGGCGGCGCGGGTCGCGGTGCGGCACATGACGCCGGTGTTCTTTCTCTCCGACGGGTACATCGCCAACGGCCAGGAGCCGTGGCTCATCCCCGACCTCAGCACGCTGCCCCCCATCGACGTGAAGTTCCGCACCGACCCTCAGGGCTTCTTCGTCTACCAGCGCCAGGCCGACACGCTGGCGCGCGAATGGGTGCGCCCCGGCACGCCCGGCCTCGAGCACCGCATCGGCGGGCTCGAGAAAGACAGCAAGACGGGCGGGGTGTCGTACGACGCCGAGAACCACGAGCAGATGGTTCGGCTCAGGGCCGAGAAGGTGGCGGCGGTCGCGAAGACGATTCCTCCAACGGTGGTGCACGGCGACCCCGAGGGCGACCTCCTGGTGGTCGGCTGGGGAGGCACCCACGGCGCCATTCATGAAGCGGTGACGGCCCTGCGCGCCAGAGGCAAGCGCGTCTCCAGCGTTCACCTGAGGTACTTGAACCCGCTGCCTGGCGACCTGGGGGAGATCCTCCGGAGGTTCAAGCGCGTGGTGGTCCCCGAGCTCAACCTGGGTCAGCTCGAGAAGGTGCTGCGCTCGACCTACCTGGTCGACGCCAAGGCCATCACCAAGGTACAGGGCCGGCCCTTCAAGGTGGCCGAGCTCGTCGCCCAATTCGAGCAACACCTGAGCTCACCCCTCTCATCGCGGAGCGCCTACCCATGAGCAAGCTGACCAAGAAAGACTTTCAGAGCGAAGTCGACCCGCGCTGGTGCCCGGGCTGCGGCGACTATTCCATTCTCGCGCAGGTGCAGGCCGTGCTCCCCGAGCTGGGCGTGGCCAGGGAGAACACCGTGTTCGTCTCGGGCATCGGCTGCTCGAGCCGCTTCCCGAACAACATGAACACCAACGGCATTCACCCCATCCACGGCCGAGCCCCGGCCATCGCCACCGGGCTCAAGCTCTCACGAC
>PMBV01000436.1 GCA_003153055.1 Myxococcales bacterium | reverse complement strand
TTCGTGGACGGAGGACGCGGCGGTGTCGGACTGCAAGGGGGAGGGCTCGGCGCTGGAGGTGGGTCAGACCTGCGTGTACGCGGCCACCATCGGCGAGTGCGTGCTGGGCGGAGCGGGCAAGTACACGTGGATTGTCATGCCGGGCGACGACGCCTCCACCTGCTCGTCGGCGCAGCGAGGGTGCGAGTTCTTCGGCGGCGGAGTCTTCGGCCCGTCACCGTTGTGTGGAGGGGTGGCCCCAGGCAGCGGAGGCACGGGGCTCCCCACCTTTCAGTGGCCGGAGCAGGTGTGCAAGGCGCCGAAGGAAGGCGAGCCGATGGGTCGCGGGCCTCAAGGCCAGGTGTGCACCTGGCAGATGATTTCCGCCGCCACCGAGGAGGGCAGGAACTTCGAGGACTACGCGAGCTGCGACCCGGTGCGCACCCAGCGGCCCTACTACCCCGTGCCCACCGCGGCTGATGCGCTCAAGGAGGACCCTCGGCTCCAGGACCCGGCGTACGTGGTCGAGCTCACCTGGGTGAAGTCGCAGATTCGCTCCACCGCGTGCGTGTGCTGCCACTCCACGCTGGCGCCCAAGGGCACCTCGAACTGGTACGTCGACCAACCGGGCAACTTCATCAACGGGTTCTACGACCGTGGCCTGGCGATGGGAGCCGGGTGGATCAACACCGTCGGCTTCGGAGCGTTTCTTCCCTCGCAGAACAACGGCTTCTTCCGGGCCAACCCGGCGAGCCCGAATGAGAGCATCTTCGTCACCACTGACCAGCCGAGGATGAAGGCCTTCTTCGAGGCCGAGCTCGCCGCCCGAGGCAAGACGCGGGGCGACTTCGCCGACCAGCCCTACGGAGCGGGGCCCCTCGACGAGCAGCGCTTCTTCAGGCCGGCCGAGTGCAGCAACGGCGAGGGCATCGACGCCGACGGCACCGTCACCTGGCCAAAGGGGCCAGCCCGCTACCTCTACGTGCTCGAGGCCTCGGCGAGCTCGCCCGGTGTCCCTCCGAACCTCGACACCCCCGACGGCACGCTCTGGAGGGTGGACGCGCCGTGGACCCGGGACGCGGTGGCCAGCGGCACCGTGAAGTACGGCGCGGTCCCCGACGGCTTCACGCTGAGGGTTCCCACGACGGGTGCTCCGCCTGAGCTGGTGAAGGGCCGGCAGTACTACCTGTACGTCATGGCAGACATCGTCATTCCCAACGCGCGCTGTCTATTCACCGCGAAGTGAGTCGTCACCCTCGCGATCGACAATCCAACCACGGCAACTCGGAGTGCCGCACCGGCATCGCTCCCTCAACTCCGGTGGCAGGGCGTAGTCGAAGAAGAGCTCTTCGCCTGGGGTGATGTGGCGCAGCGCCTGGAGCTGGGCCCAGCCGTTGCCGCTCCTGGACACGCCGGCCTCGACCACGACGTTCGGCTCGCAGGAGTGGTTCACCCACCGTGTCTGGTCCACCATGTCGAAGAACACGCCGGGCTCGAGGATGAGTGAGTGGGTGTCGTCGCGGTTCTCGCCTGCGCGCCACAGCACACCCTCGACGTCGGCGATGACCGCGCCCGTCTTGAAGGTGCGAGTGGCCACCACGCCATAGCCAGCCACCTTTGACCGCACGACCTTGAGGCCGGGAATTCGCGCCATGGGCCGCCCCACTACACGGGACCCAGTGAGGCCGCACCATCTCGATGATGGTGTTCGCATCCACCCGGAGGTGGGCCGGGGTAGAAGGGAAGGATGCGCGACGTCACCCTCCGGCTTGGCTCCTTCGTCCTGTGGCTGGCGCTGCCCGCATGGGCCACGCCGCCGCCCCTGGCCCCCGATTCCCCCGAGGCACGGCTCAGGGCGCTCGAGGCCTCGGCTGGGGGACGCCTCGGTGTCGCCGCTCTGGACACGGGCTCGGGACGTCGCCTCGCCCACCGCGGCGGGGAGAGCTTTCCCATGTGCAGCACCTTCAAGGTCCTGCTTGCGGGCGCCACGTTGGCCCGAGTGGACGCAGGCCGCGAGGCCCTGGACCGGTCCATCTCTTACGGAAAGGCGGACCTGCTGGACTACGCGCCCGTCACCACCGCTCGGGTCGGGGAGGGCCGGCTGACGGTCGGCGAGCTCTGCACCGCGACGGTCGAGGTCAGCGACAATACAGCCGCCAATCTGCTCATGCGGGAGCTCGGTGGTCCTCCCGCGATGACTGCCTTCGCCCGGACCCTGGGCGATTCGGTCACCCGCCTGGACCGCGTGGAGCCGGAGCTGAACGAGGCCCTCCCCGGTGACCCCCGCGACACCACCACGCCCGAGGCCATGCTGGGCGACCTGAAGGCCTTGCTCCTGGAGCCCACGCTCCGCACCGCCTCGCGGGCACGGTTGGAGGGATGGATGGTGGGCTGCAAGACGGGCGGCAACCGACTGCGCGCGGGGCTCCCGACGGACTGGGTGGTCGGTGACAAGACTGGCTCGGGGGCACGCGGCACCGTGAATGACGTGGCTGTTCTGCGGCCACCCCACCGAGCGCCCATTTTGGTGACGGCCTACTTCACTGGATCCACCGTGGAGGATCGCGATGCGGTGTTGGCGGAGGTCGGGCGCATCGTCGTGGCCGCGTTCGGGTCACCCTCCGCTCCGAAGTCACGCTAGGGGACGTGAGCCGGGGGTGGCGCGCGGTTGCCACGGTCGCCAGGGCACCCACGGACACACTCATCGACGTGGTCCTCAAAGCGGGTCGCTCGGTTGTCGAGCTCTCGCTCTTCGTCCGCGATGGGGCTGCGCTCAGCGGGACGAATCGGGCGCGGGAACAGGCCGCCCTTGCGAGGCGACCTCTTTCAACGCGGCGGAGGTGCTGAGCGCCGCGAGGAACAGCGCGCCCACGAGGCCCAAGAGCCCAAGGAACAGCGGAAACGGGATGGTCTGCCGCCGGAAGAAGCGCATCCCGACGATGATTCCCAACAGCGCGAAGGCGAAGAGCAGCCCATCGATGATTTGGAGGTGCAGCGCTCCCGATGCCCCCAGGGGCGCAGCCCAGCCGCTGACGAGGCGCACCCCCAGCCACAGTGAGAACAGGAGCAACAACGCCCCGATGCCGACCATCACTCCACCGCGCAGGGGCAGCGAGCCGAGTGGGGCGAGCCGAATGGACCCGCAGGTCGGACACCCTCGGGGACGTGGGCCATCGATGATCCCACCGCAATTCATGCAGAAGCTCGCCACGTGCATGACCTACTGCATCGACGGTCCCCGGCAAAGGTCGGTCCCTCGAATTGATGGAGCCCTCTCCCGTCTCGGGCCCCGTGCCTGGGCCGAAGCGGTGGGCCGGCGCTTGCAACCACTGCATGCGACACCAGCGACGAAGGAGACCCAGATGCTGATTCAGGTGAATACCGACAGCAACGTGGTGGCGGGCGAGGAGTTGAGGGCGGAGATCGACAGCGTGGTCACCCACGCCTTGGCCCACGTGAGCGAGCACGTCAGCCGGGTGGAGGTCCATCTCAGCGACGAGGACGGTCCCGGCCGAGCGCAAGGCGACCAGCGCTGCATGATGGAGGCCCGCGTCGAAGGTCGCCAACCCGTCGCCGTTACGCATCACGCCTCGGGCCGGCACGACGCCATCGACGGCGCCGCCGAGAAGCTGAAGCGGCTCCTCGAGCACACGCTGGGCAAGAGCAAAGACCACCACCACCCCGTGGCTTCGTGATGATCCACTCACCACAGTCCGGAACACGGGCGCGAGCCGCCATCGGTCGGGGCGCTCAGCAACCAGGTGAATACACCAGGGAGTGCGACAGTCCCTCCAGGTGATGCCCCCGGCCGCCCGCTCGACGCATGGAGGTCGCCTCGCCGGCGTCGTCGGCGTCTTCGCATGGGGCGCGGCGTGGGCAGGCGCTCCTGTGTCGAACGCCTTTGGCCCCGGCGAGGAGACCACGTACACCGTGCAGTTTCTCGGCGTGACGGCTGGTGAGGCCAAGGTGACGGTGGGCTGGCCGACGCGCCGCGATGGTCGAGCCGTGTGGCCGTTGGTCTGTGTCGGTCGCACCACCGGCGTGGCGACGCTCTACCCGCTCAATGACCGCTTCGTGTCGTACTGGGATCCGTTGACCGGAGACGCGATCGCCTCGGACTTCCTCGCCGACGAGAACCGAAAACGGCGGATCGAGCGGTACCAGTACGACTTCGTGGCGATGGAGGCGGTCACCACCAAGCAGTCCGTCGGCCAGGCGCCCCGCGGCGGCCGCTACCCCATCGTCGCTCGCACGGTGGACCTCGCCAGCGCGGCCTTCAGGCTCCGGACCTCGCGCCTCGAGGTGGGCCAGGTGCACGAGCTGCCCATCTTCACCGGCGGCGGCCTGTACCAGATGAAGGCCACGGTGGTTGGAGCCGAACGGCTGACGACGATGTTCGGTGAAGTCGAGGTGTTCCGGGTGACCGTGAATGGAGAGTTCAGCGGGAAGATGGCCACCCGCGGCCTGATGACCCTCTTCTTCACCGCCGATGACAAGCAGCTCCCGGTGCGCGCCGAGGCCGAGTTCGTCATCGGCGCCGTGGTCCTCGAGGCCGTACGCTACGAGCCAGGGAGAACGTCGAGCTCACTCCCGAGCCTGTCGGAGCGTTGAGCGCCTGACCTCAGATGCGCTCGCGACGCAGGCGGCGTTGCTCGAGGAGCCGGTCGATGCTCAGCCCGCCCGAGCCGTGGCCGAGGATCAACAGGAGCCCGCCGACCAAGGCCAAGTTCACGAGCGCGGCCGCGCGGTTCGCGTCGAGGGCGAAGTCGGAGTGCATGACGAGCGTGACGCCTCCCAGGTAGGCGATGAGCCCGACGGCCGCGAAGCGAGCCTGGTAGCCGATGGCCAGCAGCGCCCCGCCCAGTAACTGCGCGGCGATGGCGAACGGAATGAGGAGCCCCGCGTCGGTCAGCCCGGTGCCGTTCACGGCTCTCTCGAAGGCTGGCAGGTCGAGCAGCTGGGTGAGGCCCGCGAGGAGGAAGAACACCGCGACCAGCAGACGGCCCAGCGTGTGGTACTCCGAGCGGTGCTCGTCTCGCTTCTCGTCTTGGATTTGGCGAAATCCATCCAGCTCGGCGATTGCCTGGGCTGCCGCGCCCTGGTTGTGGTGCATCGGATGCCGGTTGTGAAACACCGGTTTCAGCGCTACCGGAGCCTGTATCGGACTGTATGGCTCCACTCGAACACGGAACTCATCCATGGCAGTTCTCCCTTGGTAGTCAGTCAAGCAGGCCGAGGGCCACCACGAGGCACCAGGAGTTCCATCACTTGAACCGCGCCGGGACTCCTGCCCAATCAAAATGAGCGGCCGGAGCCTCCAATTCGACGGATTCGCTCCGATGCGCTCGAGGCCGGAAGTCCCGCGACTCGCCAACCCTGTCCGCGGGTGACTCAAGATTCCGAGGTGTGTTGCGACCCGGGCGCGTTAGAAGGCAAGGCCGGTGCGGCTCTTCCTCCTGCTTCTCGTCTTCGTCGCCGGTCGCGCCCAAGCCCAGGCAGACGCTGGAACCGGGGTGCTGACCAGGCCGCCCGCGCTCCTCAAGGACGTGGAGGCCGCCTTCCCACCCGAGCTGGTCGATGCCGGGGTGGGCGGCACCGTCACCATGGAGGTCGACGTCGGCGCTGATGGAAAGGTGCTCGACGCCCGAGTCATCGGCAGCGCGGGCGTGGCCTTCGACGAGGCGGCGCTGGCGGCCGTCCGGCAGTTCGAGTTCTCCCCCGCCGAGGTCGACGGGCATCCGGCGGCGGTGCGCCTCCAGTACAGCTACACCTTCCTCTTTCGTCCCGAGGTGGTGGCAGAGCCGCTCGAGGCCGACGCCGGCGCGACGGCCGCCCTGGTGAACTTCAAGGGCCGGGTGGTGGAGCGGGGCACGAGAGACGCAGTGTCTGGCGCCCAAGTGCTCGTCGCCGGGCAGGAGGCCGTCACCGACGAGGCCGGCGCTTTCGAGCTCACCCAGGTGCCCTCGGGCCTCCAGAAGGTGACCGTGGCAGCCTCCGCCTACCACACGTACTCGGTCGACGAGTCCTTCGCTGAAGGCCAGCGCACCGTGGTGACGTACTTCATTCGCAAGCGCGTCTCCGGCGCCTACGAGACCCTGGTGCGAGCGCCCAAGGAGCGCCGCGAGGTCGCTCAGGTCACCATCAAGCAAGAAGAGATTCACCTCATCCCCGGGACCGCGGGCGATGCCTTTCGCGTGGTGCAGAACCTCCCCGGAGTCGCCCGTGCGCCCTTCGGCTTCGGGGTGCTCATCGTTCGAGGTGGCAAGGCGTGGGACACCCGCACCTACGTCGACGAGACGCCGGTGCCCCAGCTCTTCCACTTCGGCGGGCTCTTCTCGACGTACAACGCCAACCTCCTCGAGGACCTCTCGTTCCAGGCCGGGAGCTTCAACGCAGACTACGGGCGGGCCATCGGCGGCCTGGTGACGGCCGAGGCGCGCACGCCATCGACCAAGGGGTACCACGGCTACATCGACATCAACCTGGTCGACTCCTCGGCCCTGGTGGAGGGTCCCCTCGGCAAGGGCTGGTCCTTCGCGCTCTCGGCCCGGCGCAGCTACATCGACGCGGTGTTGCCGGCGGTGTTGAACCTCATTCCCGGGGCCAACGACGCCATTCGCTTCACCTTGGCGCCTCGCTATTGGGACTACCAGGCCCGTCTGGAATACCGGGTCGGCCACACGCGCTTCTTCGTCAGCTTCTTTGGCTCGGCCGATGCGCTGGTGGCGGCGCTGCCCAACCCAACCATCGACCCCGAGGGCCGCGGGGAGTTCGGCACCTCGGTCGCTTACAACAAGCTCCTCTTCGGCTTCGACACCCGCATCTCGGACACCCTCGACTTCAAGACCCGTACCTCCTTCGGCCTCGACGAGTACGGCTTCACCTTGGGCAGCGACCTCTACGCCAAGAGCCGTCAGTTCCCCATCGTCACTCGAGATACGCTCACGCTTCGGCTCCCCTTCGGCCTCGAGGTGGTGGGCGGCCTCGACGTGCAGCTCTTCCCATACACGGTCGACGTGCAGGGCACCGAGTTCCCTCGCCTCAACCAGGTGCCGGATCCCTTCTCTTCCCGTCGGCTCATCGCCGAGCACAGCGCCCGCTTCACCGCCGAGCCAGCACTATTCGCCGAGGTGCTGTGGAAGCCGCTCGAGGTCCTCAAGGTGGTGGCTGGAGTGCGGGGTGACTTCAACTCGACCATTCACCAGGCCTGGGTCGACCCGAGGTTGGCGCTGTTCTGGCAACTCCACCCCCAGGTCTTGCTCAAGGCCGCGGCCGGGCTGTACCACCAGCCGCCCGACTACCGCTCGGGCGAGCTCCTGGAGAAATTCGGAAACCCAGCACTCAAGGCCGAGGGCTCAGGTCAGCTCATGCTCGGCACGGAGGTGCGCTTCACCGACGCCATCAGCCTCGACGTGCAACTCTATTACAAGGGCCTGTTCGACCAGGTGCGGGCGACCCTGGGAGACACCTCCGGCGCGGTGAGCAGCGGCAGCACCACCGCTCCCTACCTCAACACGGGCTACGGACGGGCCTACGGCGCCGAGCTGCTGCTCCGCCATGCCCTCACCAAGAACTTCTTCGGGTGGGTGAGCTACTCCCTGTCGCGCACCGAGCGTGACCTGTCAGGAGGCCAGGCCTACGGGCTGTCTCAGTACGACCAACCACACAACCTGGTGGTGATGGCCAGCTACAAGCTGCCCTTCGATTTCATCATCGGCGCCAAGCTGCGTTACACCTCGGGGCCGCTCAACAAGCCGGTGGTGGGCACGGTGTACGACGCCAACGCGAATTACTACTTCCCCATTCAAGACACGACGTACTCCCGGCGCCTGCCCGACTTCTTCCAGCTCGACGTCAGAATCGACAAGCGCTTCGTCTTCCGAGACTGGATGCTGGCCATCTATCTCGACGTTCAGAACGCCACCTACCGGAAGAACGTCGAGGCCGTCGTCAACAGCTACGACTACTCGCAGGAGGCCTTCTTGACCGGGCTGCCCATCTTGCCGGTCCTCGGCTTGAGAGGAGAGTGGTGATGCGTCGTCCGGGCGTCCTGGTGCTGCTTCTCATCGCCGGCTGTGACTTCGGCTTCAAGCCCGAGTCGCTGGTGGAGCGCCTTCGGGTGCTCGGCCTTCGTTCGACCCCGGCCGACTTGGCGCCTGGAGAGACCGCTCAGCTCGAGGCCTTGACGCCCGACCCCACGGGCACTCCCACCACGCTCTTGTGGCTGGGCTGCGAGGCTGACCCGTTCAACTTGAACCGCACTGCCTGCGCCGACACCAACCTGCTCGATGACCCAGCGTCCTTCGTCGGCGACGGCGGGGTGCTCCCCACGGGTGTCTCGCTCATCGGCTTCAACGGCACGGCGAGCTACGCCACCAGCCCGTCGCTCTTCGACGTGCTGCCGGTCGATGATGCGCGTCGCCAGTCGGGCACCGTGGGCCAGCTCCTCGTCTTCGCGGTGGCCGAGGCCATCTCGCCCTTCGCTTCCCGCGACGAGCTCCAGGCGGTGTTCGAGCGCGTGCAGCGCAAGGAGCTCGAGGCCATCGTCTCGCTGTACCGTGTACACATCTCCCAGAGCTCCGAGCGCAACTCGAACCCGGTGGTGGGAGCCCTCACGGTGGATGGCGTTGCCTGGCCCTCCGGTGCGCGGGTCGCGGTGAAGCCGGGGGCGCCCGCGACGATTGACGTCGAGGTGCCGGACGGAGATTTCGAGCCCTACACCAACCTCACTCCCGACGGGCCAGTGGCCGAGACGGAGCACCTGCTGGCGGCCTGGTACTCCACCGCCGGGCGCTTCAGCCACACCCGCACCGCGCTGAGGGAAGACGTGAAGACGCTCCTTACGCCGCCGGGCTCGGGCGACGCGACCGACGCCGTGCCGGCCGACCGGGCGGGCACGCTCTGGGTGGTGGTGCGCGATACCCGAGGTGGCCAGAGCTGGCGCCAGTGGCCCATGTATGTGTGCGACGCGACGCTCCCCGAGCCGCGCATCACCACGGTCGAGTGGCCCACGGGCTCCCGGGCGAAGGTGGTGCTCCGCGGTGACGACCTGGGCTCGATTCTCGACGTGAGCGTCGACGGGGTGGCGCTCGAGCAGGGGGCTTTTGTCGCGAGCCGGGGCACCTGGGAAGGCTCGCTGCCCGAGGGCGTGCCGCTTGGAATCTCGCGCGGAGAGCTGACGACGCGGACGTGTCAACGCCGGCCGCTCGAGGCCCAGTGAGTGCCGGCTGAATCCACGGAGTGACCCGCTTCGCCCAGCGGGGCCTCCATACCCTGACGTGGACGGTGGTGTAGCAGGCGAACGGCGCTCGCCTCGCGGGGCGCGAGCAGGCGCCAGACCCAGGTGAGCGAGAATGAGAAGGACACGATGCGCGTTGGCCGGCAGCTGGCTCCTCACGCTTGCGGGCCTCATCGCGGTGGTCGGCTGCACCGAGTACTCCGCCGCGGACCCGCTCGCCGACGGGGGACGCGATGCCGGCACTGGACCGGGGGCGAGTGGTGGGGGTCGGGGCAACGGTGGCGGTAGCGGCGGCGGCAGCGGCGGTGCTTACGGCGGCGGGGGGCAGGGCGATGCCTCGTGCGCTTATGTGTACACCTCCTGGGGTGAATGCCAGCCCGACGGGAGCAGCGCCCGCGCGGTCGCGTCTTCATCGCCGGCCGGTTGCCACGGCACGCCGGTGCTGACGCAGTCCTGCACGTACGGCGACCCCTGTCGGACAGTGCCTGCGTTGCCCGCCGCCTCCAGCGACTGGCCCCGGCTGCAAGCAGCCATCACGACCGACGCGAACCTCGAGGCCCAAGTTCAGGGCCTCCTGTCGCACATGACGCTGGCCCAGAAGGTCGGCCAGATGGTGCAGGGGGAGATCGCCAGCGCCTCTCCGGGAGATGTCTCGACCTATGCCCTGGGCTCGGTGCTGAACGCCGGAAGCTCCTGGCCGGGCGGAGCACGCCACGCGGCGGCCGGTGACTGGCTCGCGCTCGCCGACCAGTATTGGAACAGCTCGCCGACCATCAACGGGACCAAGGTCCCCCTCATCTGGGGCATCGACGCCGTGCATGGGCAGAGCTCCATCTACGGCGCCACCATCTTCCCGCACAACATCGGTCAGGGGGCCGCGCACGATGCCTGCCTGGTGGAGGAAATCGGCACCGCGACCGCCGCCCAGGTCCGGGGCACCGGCCAAGACTGGACCTTCGGACCCACGCTCGCGGTGCCCCGCGATGACCGCTGGGGCCGCACCTACGAGGGCTACTCGGAGGACCCGGCCATCGTCCGCTGGTACGGAGAGCACGCCTTCAAAGCGCTGGGCAACCTCGACGCCGACGGCAAGCGCCTCCGCGGCATCCTCGCCACCGCCAAGCACTTCATCGGCGATGGCGCCACCACCAGCGGCCAAGACCAAGGGCTGACCGAGTGCTCCGAGCGGGACCTCATCAACATCGCCGGTCAGGGCTATTTCGGGGCGCTGGGCCCTGGCGGGGGCCAGACGGTGATGGTCTCGTACAGCAGCTGGAACGACAAGACAGGCGCCCACCCGGCCGAGGGGAAGGTCCACGGCAGCAAGTACCTCGTCCACGACGTCCTCAAGGTGAAGATGGGCTTCGACGGCCTCGTGGTCAGCGACTACGACGGGGTCGGCCAGGTCGCCGGCTGCACCACGGCCGATTGCCCCCGGGCGGTCAACGCAGGCATCGACCTCTTCATGTTCTCCAACCGGGATTGGGTACAGTTCATACAGAATACCATCGCTGAGACGAAACTCTCGGCCAGCGACCCCAAGTACATCCCCCTCGAGCGCATCGACGACGCGGTCACCCGCATCCTTCGCGTGAAGGCTCGTGCCGGTCTGCTCGGCGCGGTGAAGCCTTCGGCTCGCCCAGGGGCGGGGCCCGGAGCTTTGCTCCATCGGGAGCTCGCGCGGCGCGCTGTCCGCGAGTCGCTCGTGCTCCTCAAGAACAACGGCCAGGTGGTGCCCCTGGCGCTGCCGGGTACCCGCAAGGTCCTCGTCGTCGGCAACAGCATGGACACCTTCGCCAATCAGCTCGGCGGGTGGGCCATCTCGTGGCAGGGGGCCGACGTGACCAATTCTGACGTCCCCTCCGGGGCTGGCGACACGGTGCTCGCGGGCATCAAGGCAGCGGTGGGCGGCGCTGGCAAGGTGGACGCCTATGGCACCACGGCCGAGCTCCCCTCTGGCCTCGACTACAGCCGGTATTCGGCCATCATCGCGGTGGTCGGCGAGACCCCGTACGCCGAGGGAAAAGGAGACATCGGCTCCAGCAATACGCTGGGACGCGAGGAGAAGTACCCCCAGGCCGACGCCCAGGCGCTCCTCGCCACGGTGCGCGGCCACGGTGTCCCGGTGGTGACGGTGCTGCTCTCTGGCCGGCCGCTGTGGGTCAACAAGGAGCTCAACAGCTCTGACGCCTTCGTGGCTGCATTCCTCCCCGGCACCGAGGGTGGCGGCATCGCCGACGTGCTGTTCCGCAAGGCCGACGGCTCGGTCAACTACGACTTCACCGGCAAGCTCTCGTTCTCCTGGCCCAAGTCCGACTGCCAGACGCCGCTCAATGTGGGCGACCCCAGCTACGATCCGTTGTTTCCCTACGGCTACGGGCTCAGCTCGACCAGCACCACCACCGTGGGGGCCTTGAGCGAGAGCGCCTCGGCGGGAGGCTGTGGACGCTAGCGCGGGCCCAGTGAAAGGGCCTGCCGCAGCCCGTCGCCGTGCGCAAGCGGTTGCCAGCCGCCCGGTTCGGTGTGAAAGAACCTCACCAACGTCGTCCTGGGAGGGACTCCGATGAAACGACTCGTGCTTGCTGCCACCACCCTCGTTCTGGCCGCCTGTGCAACTCTCGGCAGTCAGGGAGCCCAGTCCCAGAGCTCCACCGAGCGAATGGTCGTCGCCAACGCCGTGCCCTTCGACATCGCCGCCTGTGGCGTTCGGCCGCTCCAGCTCGGCGCCGCTTCGGAGGAGCTCGTTCTCGGCGCGCTGCTGGCCATCGCCCCGGTCACCCAGGAGTGCTTCATCGACGGGAACGCCGTCGACGGCGCCGCCCTCGAAGCGAAGCTCAAGGTCACGGTGGGCGCCGAGGTCACCGTCGAGGTGCTGGGCACCGGCGTGTCGGCTTCGGGCAAGGACTGCCTGGTGGCCGCGGCCAAGAAGCTCGCCTTCAAGCCCCTCGAGGCGGGTGCCAAGCCAGTCAGCGCCGAGGTGGCGGTGCAGCCAGCGGGGAAGCCCGTCGTCTTCGGCATCAACCCGGCGTCCGACGCCTCGGGGACCATTCGCCTCGCCCAACCGTCGTTCTGCGGCTGCTACGCGGAGCTGGGCACCAAGCCCGCCCCAGTGCTGGTCGCCAACCTCAAGCTGTGGAAGGAGAAACCCGTCGAGGTCGAGCTCGAGGCCAACCAGGTGCCCACCGTCGCCGCCTGCGTCACCGAGAAGATCAAGGCGCTGAAGCTCCCGTCGGCGGACGTGCAGCTCCCCTACCAGTTCCTCCTCAAGAACGCCTACGCCGAGGGGCCCACCACCGACGCTCTGCCCGCGCTCCAGTTTCAGCAACTCGACGGCATCAGAGCCCAGAAGACCGCCGACGTCCTGCTCGCGGTCGGCCAGCGGTCTCCTCTCGCCCACGCCTACGACGCGGTGGTGGCCAAGTACAAGTCCACCAAGCCCGAGAAGGCCTGGAACCTCATTGGAGACCTCAAGACCAAGTGCGCCGCGCTCCTGGTGGCCGATGATGCCTGGCTCGGCTCGCTCAAGACGCTCGTCAACGTGTACCAGTCGTCGCTCGAGATGGCCAAAGCCGAGAAGGCCAAGGATGCGGCCTGGGCCCCAGTCGAAGATGCCCTCACCCAGCAACTCGGCTCCACCACCGGCGAGCTCACCCGCGTCGAGGGCCAACGAAAAGCCGACGAGGGCGCCTGCCCCAAGTCGAAGTAGTCCTTCAGTGAGGTTGAACTGGTACCATCTGGAGCGCGGAGGGTGTAACCTCCCCGGCTCCTGTCGAAGAAGGCGCCTCCGGCTGGCCGGAGGGGTGGGTGGGAGTGGGTGGCGGGTTGCCAATGGCCGCCGACAGCTCCAGGTTCGGGTGCACGGTGGACTCTCGGTTTCGACTCGTGGCGCTGGCGTCGGCCGCAGGGCTGAGCGCCTGTAGCATGGGCGGCTGGCAGGGGTTCCTCCCCTCCGATGGGGCGCCGATGGCCGATGGGAGCATCTTCATCCAAGATGCTGGGGGCCCCGCCGGCCTCGACGTTGGCAAGGCCTGCGACGTGCTCAACCAGGCGAAGTGCCAGCGGCTCTGGAGCTGTGGGCTGTTGTCGGCTGACGGTGGCGTGGCGGCCTGCGTGGCGGCGGAGCAGCGCCTCTCCTGCGGTCCGACGACGTGGGCGTCGCACGTGGCCTCGGGGGCCCTGCGGTACGACGGCCTCGCGGCCCAGGCTTGCGCCGAAAGCTGGAGGACCATCGGCTGTGAAGGCTTCGCGAATCCTCCTCCGCCGTGCGCTCGGATGTTGGTGCCCAACGCGGGGCTCCAGCAGAGCTGCTACGACGGTTACGACGAGTGCCGCGACGGGGTCTGCCGCGGCTCCGTGTGCCCTCGCCAGTGCCTCCCCGTGGGGCTCGCAGGCGACGTGTGTACCTTCGACACCGACTGCCGAGCCGACCTCGGTCTGTTCTGTCAGCTCTCGAGCACCCGGCTCGGAGTTGGGCAATGCGCGGTGTTCGCCCAGCTCGACCAGCCGTGTGATGACCTCACCCGTTGCCTGGCCGGGCTGACATGTCTCGCCAATCAGTGCAAACAGCTGCCCGTCGCCGGAGCGGCCTGCCTGCTCGGCGCCTGCGACGAGAAAAGTGTCTGTGTCACCACGTCTGACGGCGGCGTCTGCCTGAGCCGAAAGGGGTTGGGCGAGCCGTGCCAGGCAGCCCAGTGCACGAGCTCGCTGGTGTGCGTGAGCGGGTCCTGCGCGCCCGAGGTCCTGAGCGTCGTGGGCGCGCCGTGCGCCGCGGAGCAGACGTGCCCAGGCGGCACCACCTGCGTCGGCCTCACCGCTGGGGCTCCGGGGAGCTGCCTCTTTCCGCTGGGCGACGGGGCGGGGTGCGTGGCTCACCGCGACTGCGCCGCCGAGCTGGCGTGTGTCCAGCACGATGGAGGCCTCTCGTGCGCCCGTCGGCAGGCGCTTGGCTCGTCATGTGACTCGTCGCGAGCCTGTCAGCTCGACGCCGTGTGCGCGCTGGGGGTCTGTGTTCGCGCGCCGCTCATCCGCGAGCCCTGCACCGCGGACAAGCAGTGCGGCGAGGGCATGTGTGTCGCGGTGGACGCCGGCTTCGTCTGCGCGCCGCTCAAGGGTTCGCTGGCGGCGTGCCGGCGAGACAGCGAGTGTTCCTCCGGGGCGTGCATCTGGGGCGTGTGCCGGGCCGCCTGCTCTCCGTGAGGGCGCGGGTCAGGGCGAAGTGAACTGGGCGGCGCCGTCGTAGGTGGTGTCGGCATTGGGTCCGGGGAGCGTGTCCTCGAGGGTCTGCCCCTCCCAGCTCGTGACCTGGAGGCGGATGGTGCCGGGCCCCGTGCCCTGGGCGGCGAGGAAGTAGTTGTAGTCCTGGCGCGGCAGGTTCACCCAGGCCGAGTCCTTTCTGTAGGCGAGGGCGCGAATGGGGAGCCGGTGGTTGCGCACTTGAATGGCGGTCCAGTACTGGGAGGAGCCGTCTTTCACGTGGTAGCGGAGCGGCCCCGAGACGTCGCAGGCCTCGAGCTGCCACGAGATGGGCACCCGGCCATCGGCCAGCGGTGCCAGCTTGGCGAAGGCCTGGGGTGAGAGGTCGAGGTCGCCGGCCTTGCACTCGGGGCAGAGGTCGACGATGCGCACCTTCACCGAACCCTTGGGGCCCGTGATGCTCGCGCAGGCACCACACGGGGCGCTGCCGTCCCACTGAGGTGCGTTGAGCGCGGCGACGTCGAGGTCTGCGGGGGAGGGGCCGAAGCCGCACGCGCCATCTCCGTTGGCCGAGTAGAAGGTGCCCTCGCCGTGCTGAACCTCGCCGAGCCGCGGGGCCGGCCCCGCCGTGCAGGACGCCGCGGCGCACGCGAGGGCCATCGACAGCAGCACTTTGCGGCTTGCGCGCATGGGCCCCAGATTCGCATGAGCGGGCAGGACGATGCGAGCCAGCCCCTCATCAAGGCGCTTCTCAGGGCGTGAGCTTGGCCACGTCCTCGACGGTCCACGCAATACTACGGGCGTACCTGACGTTGTTGATGGTCACGGAATCCAAAGCCACGATGTGATTGCATACATCGATGACGTAGGAGTTGCCGGAGCCATCGCCGAGCCACTGGAAGTACGTTGCGCCGGCCACCTCGGTCCCGGCGTCGGTGCCTGTGGGTCGTGGGAGCATTCTGAAGGTCGCATCCCTCCGGAACGTGCCCGTATCGGTGTAGACGTCCGCGTACGCGGCAGGGGAGATGAGCCCCAGTTGCTGCTGACCGTTGGGAGCCCAATCACACCAGGCCATAAACTGGCCGTCGTTTGAAACGCCCTCGGCGCGGATGTGAAGGTACCGATTCGTCTCGACCCAGGATCCCGCGCTGGCGGTTGTCGTTGGGAGGTACTCTTCGTTCTTCAAGCTCACCAGCGACGGATCCGTCGGATCAGCCAGGCCAGGCATCAAGATCCAGCGATAATTCCGAGGGAACCCGGCATTGGCCGTCTCCTCGCTCGGCGCCATGACGATGTCGTGGGTCTCGAAGACACCCCCATCGGCTTGGAGGGCTGAGCCGTACGTATCGGTGATGTACGAGGTCGCAGCGACGTTGCTGCGGAGCCCCTTCACGACCTGCACCGGCGTGCCGGTGATGGACACTCCGTCTGATGACGTGCCTGACGGCCCGAGCGTGCGAATCGAGAAGGAATAGGCCCTGCCGACCGTGAGCCCGGTGAAGGCGGCCTTCCGTGTTCCCACTGGAACGATGCGTGACATCGAGCCATCGGCGCTCAGCATCGTCACCTGGACACCCACCGCGTTCAGATCGAGCGGGTCGGTCCAGCTGATGGCGATCTGACCGGTGAGCGGGTACGTCGATGCGACCGAGGTCACGGCGTCGGAATGCACCGTGATGGCGCAGGTGTCGGTGAAGGCGCGTTCGGTGGTCGTCACGGTGATGCTCGCCGCGCCCGAGCCCACGATGGTGACCAGGCCCACGCTGCTCACCTTCGCCACCTTTTCGTCGCTCGAAGACCACGTCACCGCGGGGTTGTCGGCGTTCGACGGTGCCACGGCCGCGGTCAGCTTGCCCGCGAAGCCCCCGACGACGAGGTCCAGGCGCTTGACAGTCAGCGTCACACCCGTCACCGCGTTGGTCGGCTTGGTGACGGTCACGGAACAGCTCGCGATGAAGGGGCCTTCGTGCGTCGTCACGGTGATGATGGCGGTGCCGGCTGCCTTGCCAGTGACCACGCCGGCAGCGCTGACGGTCGCCACGTCTGGTTTGTCAGACGACCACGAAATCGCCTTGTCCGTCGCGTTCGCCGGCGCGACGGTCGCGACGAGCGCAGGCGCCACCGAGCCGATGGTCAGATTCAGCGTGCCTGTGTCGAGCGCGACGCCGCTCACCGCGATGGCCGCCGCGGTGACCGTGACCACGCAGGAGGCCGCCTTCGAGCCATCGGCGGTCTTCGCCACGATGGTGGTCGTGCCCGCGGCCAGGGGCGCGATGCTGCCAGAATCGCTCACCGTCGCCACGGTGACGGCGCTCGATTGCCAGGTCACCTTCTGGTTGGTCGCGGTCGCCGGCGTGATGGTGGCGACGAGCGTGACTGCCGGCCCGCCAGCGACCAGGTCGAGCGCGGTCTTGTCGAGGGAGATGCCGGTGACGGCGACGATGTTGGCGACCACCGTGACGGCGCACGTGGCGGTCTTCGCGCCATCCTGCGTCGTGACGGTGATGGTCGCGCTGCCGGCCGCCCCTGGCGAGACGACGCCCGTGGCATTGACCGCTGCCACCGCGGAGTTGTTCGAAGACCAGGTCACGGCGGAGCTCGCCGCGTTGGACGGCGAGACGGTCGCCACCAGCATCGTGGTCGAGCCTCCGACCGTGAGGCTCAGCGTCGAGCGATCGAGGGTCACCCCGGTCACGGATACAGGTGTCGGATTCGGCGTCGGGTCCCGCGTCTGATCGATGGGAGCGCTACACGCGACGAGCCCCCAGGAGAGGAGAAGGCCGATGGCGTGAGCTGCCCGCCACTCCTTTGTGTCGAACCTTTCCAATGCTGTCATGTCTGCTTCCTTCGCGATCAAGAGCCCACTTGGCGTATCGATGCCCATCGTGTCTGCTTTGCGAGCCGACCCGGCTAGATAACAGCCCACGACCAAACGTGTCGAGACACCCAGCTCAGGGCAGCTCGTCGTAAGGGCCAGGAGAGTGAGGGAATCTCGGCTCCCGAGAATCTCGTTGCCACCTGTTGTTGTCAGTTCGATTGAAGCGCGATGTTCATGGGTTCACACAGCCGTGGTGCCCCTGGGCATTGCTCGCCTTGACGCCGGAGACACGCGCTCCTAGCGTCTGGGAAATCGGGTCCACCATCTGGCGCGACTCATTCTCGTTTCTGGGCGAGGCAGTGACACCTGCGAGCGGATTCAGTCGGAACGCGCGGCGGTCAACTGGCTTGACATATCATCATGATCTCGAACGCGTTCCTCTCGGTGTCTCGCCGCTCGGCTCTTCACTCACTGGGGATCGTCGTCATGATCGCGGCGCTCGCCAGTGGGTGCCCAGGCAGCAACGCACGTGACAGCGACGGCGGGGCGCCCGACGCCGGCCAGCCGGCTGACGCGGGGGGCGACGACCAGAGCGATGCCTCACTCGACGCCTCGGTCATCGAGACGAGAGACGCCGGCGTGGGCGATTCGGGCACCAGCGACGCCGGGGCAAGCGACGCCGGCCCTGCACCGCTGGTCGCCTGGGTTCTCAGCTCCTTCGGCAACAACCAGGATCTCCCGAACGACTCGCTCCACCTCTCCTACAGCGTCGATGGCCTGAAGTGGATCGAGCTCAATGCCGGCCAACCCGTCTACCAGCTCTCCGGGCACGGGACGAACCACATCCGCGACCCGTTCATCGTGCGCAAGCTCGATGGCACGTTTGTCTACATCGCCACCGACTGGACGCTCGCCGAGAATGACTCCAACTACTGGAATCGTCCAAGTGGGAAGCTCGTCATGGCCGACTCGACGGACCTCATCACGTTCACCAACCCGCGGCTCGTGCCGGTGACGACGCTTTCCGGGCCAAGCTCTTCGGCGATGCACGCCTGGGCGCCGGAGGTGTTCTACGACCCGGAGCGGGCCCAGTACGCGATCCTCTGGTCGGGTAACGACACGAGCAATCGCAACCGCATTTACGTCTCGTACACGACCGACTTCCAAGCCGTCTCCGACCCCGCCAACCCGATCGTCTACTTCGACCCGGGCTACACCGTGATCGATGCCAGCCCGCTCCTTCCCCTGGGCTCCACCCGCAACTACCTCTTCTTCAAGGACGAGTCGGCCTCCGACATTCAGGTCGCCCGTTCGCCTTCGACCTCCATGGCGCCCGGCGTCTTCGCGCGCATCAGCCCCGAGTACCTCACCCGCGGCGCACAGCAGACGGTGTCGCAGGGGGTCGAGGGCCCATTCGCCCTGAAGGCGCCTGGCCAGAACGTCTGGTACCTGTACGCCGACCGCTACAGCAGCGGAGGCGCGTTCGGAGGGTGGAAGACGACCAGCCTCGACGTAGCCCCCAGCTCGTGGACGGCGATGTCGTCGACGGAATACAGCTTCCCTCCCAATGTGCGGCACGCCAACGTCGTCCGCGTGACCCAGGCCCAGCTCGATGCCCTCATCTCTCACTACGGCGCGACGCGGATCACTCGCATCAAGACGGGCTACTCCGAGAACAACGCGCCGTTCTACGTCGCTCACTCGTGGTTCCACCTGATGATCACCCCGCTCGCCGACACCGCCCATGGGCAGGTCAGCAACGACTTCCGCTGGAGGGTCGTGCCGGGCCTCGCCGACCCGACCGACCCGGCGCTGGTCTCGTTGGCGCCGGCCGGCTACCCCACCAGGTATGTGCGCATCAACAGCCAAGACCCGGGCCTGTACCCCGCATGCACCAGCGGGAGCCCACCGAACGCGGCGAATCGGGGCACCGAGCTCTGTGGCGTGCCGGCCAACCTCAAGAATCACCTCGCCTGGGCGGACGAGCTCGTCGACAGCGCCGCGTTCCGCAGCGACGCGACCTTCCGCAAGGTGCCCGCGCTCAATGGTGACTCGACGATGGTGTCGCTCCAGTGGTACGTCGACTCGACGCGCTACCTGCGCCACATGGACTATCAGATCTTCGCTACCCCACTGAGCCCTGCTCCCTCGACTGACGCTCCAGAAGCGTCCTTCAAGCTGGAGCAAGAGTAGTGGCCCCGCTCGAGAACCTCATGAATCGTGGCATCGCCGGAGGCCCTTCCATCGTCGCCTGGGCATCGTTGCTCCTCCTCGGATGCCCGGTGCTGCAGGCAGTGCCGGTTCAATGTGAGTCGAGCCTCGACTGTCCGACAAACTTTGGCTGCGGCCCCAACAAGCTCTGCTCCCTTGGTCTGCCCGAGTCGGTGTTGACGGTCACGCCGAGCAAGGCCACCGTGGACGTCGCGTCGTCCACCGCCTTCACGGCCAAGCTCGACGGTCAGAGCACGACCAGCGTCACCTGGCGAATCGAGGGAGACGGGCAGGGCACCATCGACAGCGCCGGGACGTACACAGCCCCTTCGGGGATCACCGCGGCGATGAACGTGAAGATCTGGGCCGCCCTCAAGCGTCACCCCGACCTCAAGGCCTCCGTCAGCGTGACCGTTCTCCCGCCGGACATCACGGTGGCGTGGGTGATGAGCTACTTCCAAAACGGGACCCTGCCCAAGACCGTCGCCCAAGATTCGCTCCACCTCGCCTACAGCACCGACGGGCTGCAGTGGACCCCGCTCGCGCCGAGGGCCGCGGCGTTTCAGCTCACCAACCTGGGCAGCAACCGCCTTCGCGACCCGTTCATCTTGAGGAAGCAAGACGGAACCTTCGTCGTCCTCGCCACCGATTGGACGCGCTCCTACACCGTCGCCGACTACTGGAGTAGCCCCAGCCCGAACATCGTGGTCGTCGACTCGGCGGATCTGATCACCTTCACCAACCCGCGGCTGTTGCAGGTCACGCCCATCGTAGACTCCAACGGAGCACCGATGCACGCGTGGAGCCCGGAGGCGTTCTTCGACTCCGACCTCGGCCAGTACGGCATCATCTGGTCGGGCAACGACGCGAACAACGTCAACCGAATCTATGTGAGCTACACGACGGACTTCAGGGCGCTCGTGAATTCGAGCCCGACCGTGTTCTTCGACCCTGGCTACAGCGTCATCGACGCGACCCTGGTGCGCACCGAGACGCGCAACTACCTCTTGTACAAGGATGAGAGCGACAACAACGGAGGGCCCAACACGGGCTCCGGCAAGGACATTCAAGTTGCCCGTACGGCGTCGGCGGCCCTGACGCCAGGCAGTTTCACTCGCTGGAGCCCCGAGTACATCACCCGAGGAAACGACCAGGCGACTCGCATCACCACCGAGGGCCCGTTCGTCATCAAGCCCAAACAGGTCAGCACCTGGACCATGTGCGCCGACCTCTACACTCAGGTTGGCGGAAGTTTTGGATGCTGGAGCACGAACGACCTGGCTGCCAACCCCAGCGCCTGGACGCACCTCTCGAGCAATGCGTACTCCATGCCGCCGAGCGCGCAGCACGCCAACACGGTGCGGGTGTCTCAGGCCGAGCTCGACGCGCTGATCTCGAAGTACGGGACCCTGGGCACCGTCAAGATCAAGTCGACCCGCATCGACTCCAGCAACCGACCGCTGTACCTCGTGCACTCCTGGTTCCACGGCATCATCACCTTCGACACCGATACGGCCAATGGCCAGCTCCCCACGGACTTCCCCTTCAGAATGACCCCGAGCTTGGCGCTCCCCAACGACCCCAACCTGGTGTCGTTCGCGTCTCCCGGCTTCCCGGGCTCCTGGCTCCGCGTCAACAGCGTGAGCCCCACCTTGTGGGTGACGGGCGACGCGCTGACGAGATCGAACCAATCGCAGTACTTGAGCCAGGTTCCTGCCGACCAAAGGCATCACCTGCTCTGGCTCGACCCCCTCGATTCGTCTTCGGCAACGTTCGCGATGGACGCCACGTTCAAGGTGGTGCCGGCGCTGAACGGAGACGCTTCGATGGTGTCCATCATCTGGTGTGGCGAGAGCGCGAACGGCACGTGCAACGATCTCTCCACGCCTCGCTACCTGTGCCACAGCTACCTGCAGGTCTTCGCCTTCCATGCGGCCGACCCGTGCGGGGTTGACCCGCTCCACCCCCAGACGCCGTCGCAGGCCGAGGTGAACAACTCGATGTCGTTCACGCTCATCAATCAGAAATAGTCGACACGTCGCATGTGCAAGGAGATCGGGATGCGTCGTTCCCTGTTCGCAATCGTCGTCGTGCTGTGCGCTGTGCCGGCGATGGCGGCCGATGCTGCTCCGAGCGCCAACGAGGCCGTCGAGCTGCAGAGGCAGGCCCGCGTGAAGATGCGCTTCATCGAGTACGAGCTCGCGGTTCCCTTGTTGGAGCGGGCCCTCAAGGCAGAGCTCGGCCGCCATCAGAAGGCAGAGCTCCTGGGCGATCTGGGTATCTGCCATGCCAGCCTCGGCGAAACCGAGCGCGCCCGAGCCGCGTTCGAGGGCGCGGTCACCGCGAACCAGCTCCTCGATCTCCCCGTGGGCACCTCTCCGAAGATCCGGCAGCTCTTCGAGTCGGTTCGGTCCCAGGGGGTCAAGACGACGCCCGCGCCCGTGCCCATCGTCGTCGCGCCCCAACAGCCGACGGGCTTGCGGGTCCTGCCGGTCGACTTCTTCCTGGGCGCCGTGGTGGTCGTCGGCGTCGCGGCTGGCGTCATCGGTGGGGTGCTGTCCTCCAACGCGGCCAGCGAGATCCAGAGCGGTCTGCACACTCGATCCACCGTCGACAGCCTCGCCCTCTGGCAGAAGGACTTCGGTATTGCCTCGGTCAGTGCGTATGCGCTCGCTGGCGCCGCGGCGTTGAGCGAGCTGGCCGTGGTCCTGTTCGTGGACCGTCGACCCGAGGCACCGATCGCGGTGAGCGGCGGGCTCTTGCCTACCGGCGGCGCAACGGCCAAAGTGCTGTTCCGATTCTGAGAATCCGAGAATGGTGGAGCCCCGTCGTGCCCTACAAGCCCTCAGCCCATAGGGAAGTTCTGCGATTTGGGAAGTACGAGGTGCTGGGGAAGATCGGCTCTGGCGGCATGGCCGAGGTTTTCAAGTGCCGCCAGTCTGGAATCGGTGGGTTCGACAAGGTCGTCGTCGTCAAGCGGTTGCTGCCCGAGTTGCTCGAAGACAGAGACCTCGTGAACAGTTTCCTCGACGAGGCGCGAATCGCCGCCAAGCTCTCGCACCCCAACATCGTGCAGATCTACGAGATCGACCAGGTCGGTGACGCGCCGTACATCGCCATGGAGTACGCGCGAGGCCCGACGCTCTCGAAGCTCATTCACGAAGCGTGGAGGCAAGGCAAGCCCTGCGAGCGAATCGTCGCCAAGGTGTTGAGCGACATCGCCTGCGCCTTGGCCCACGCCCATGGCGCCGCCGACGAGAAGGGCCGACCCTACAACATCGTGCACCGCGACGTGACCCCGCACAACATCGTCGTCACCGTCGAGGGCGCGAAGCTCCTCGACTTCGGCGTCGCGAAGGCGTCGGGCCGTCTGTCTCGCACCGTCGCTGGCGGCATCAAGGGCAAGTTCCGGTACATGGCGCCGGAGCAACTGCAAGATGACAAGTCCAGCGTCGACGGGCGAGCTGACGTCTTCGCGGTGGGCGTGTGTCTGTACCTCGCCGCCACCGGACGGCACGCCTACGCGGCGAACGATGAGATCGCCGTGCTGAAGGCGGCGTCAATGGGGGCCTTCCCCCGCCCCGTGGAGGTCAACCCCGACATCGACCCCGAGCTCGAGAGCATCATCCTCTGGGCGATGGACCCCTCGCTCGACCGCCGGTGCCCCAGCGCGGTGGCACTTCAGGAGCGGCTCGACGCCTACGTGTCGAAGGGAGACGAGCGCGTCACCAACCAACAGGTCGCCCAGTACCTGAAGCTGCTCTTTGGAGATTTGAACAAGAGCGACCAACTCGTCTGGAGCGCCTACAGCGACGACCACATCAGCTCGAAGCGCTTCTCGGCGCCTGTGGCTGGAGAAGGCGCCGACGGGGCGCCCCTGGAGATCGAGCTCGATGACATGGTGAGCGCCTCACAATCAGGCGCGCTCGGTGGAGCCCTGCGGGGGCGGGGCAGCGCTGGTGGGCCGTCACGCCGACTCATCGCGGTCGGCGCGATCTCGGTGGTGCTCCTCGGAGCGCTCGCGGGAGTCCTGTGGAATCCCCTCTCGTCGCAGGCCACCGACAAGCCCGAGGTCACCGTAGCGGCCCCCTCGCCCGCTCCCCAGCCAATCGAAGAGAAGGCGCCCCCAGCGCCCCCGGTCGAGCTCACCAAGGTCGATGTGCCCACCCCGCCCGAGGTCGCGGGGGGGCGAGACCTTCAGGTGGGCCCCAAGCAGGGCCGGCTCTCAGTGGTCACCGATACTCCCGCGCGGGTGCTGATCGATGGCCGTTTCGAGGGCATGAGTCCACTGAAACTGAAATTGTCGGCGGACACCCACACCGTTGGGGTTCAGGCTCGCGGCTACCCCTCTCAGCAGAAGGTGGTCGCGCTCGGCGCCGACGTCGACGCGCAGCTCACGTTTCGTCTCGGCAAGCGAGGGGCCGTCGCGCCGGCGCTGAGACGCGAGGCGGCCGCCACCGCCGCGGCCCCGACGCGTGACGTGTCGTCCTCTGCGCCGCCAACGCCGGCCGTGGTGCCCCAGCCTTCGCCCGAGCCGGTCGCTCCGCCTCCGCCCCAGGAGCCCGAGGGCGACGGGTGGCTCACGCTCCGAACCGAGCCCTGGTGCGACGTCTACGTGCACGGGGAGCGCGTCGGCACGACTCCAATCAACCACCTGGTCTTCCCTGCCGGAAAGCACTCGTTGAGGCTGGTGAACGAGTCAGCGAAGATCGAAAAGACGCTTCAGGTCGAGATTCGACCAGGTCAGGAATCCACCGCGCGGCTCATGCTCGAGCAGTGACCCCTTGCGCCCGAGAGGAGCTCGGGGCTACCTCTGGTGATGCAAGGCGTGCGTCCGCGGTCAAGAAGCCGGGCGCTCGAGGCTCTTTGCGTCGTAAGATGGAGTCCCGGGTCATTGAAGGTGGTTTCGTCATGGAGGCGTTCGTCTTTCCGAGCGGTGAGGCCCTGTGGGTCGCGATGAAGACGGGGCTGGTACCGCCTGAAGTTCAGCGCTCCCCGGTGCAGGTCGCCTTGCAGCGCGACGGCTCCCTCGAGCTCTCGCCCTCCGTCGCCGTGGGGCCGCGCGCGCGCCGGGCGCTCAAGGCCGCTGGCGTCGACGTGCGAGACGCCACCCTTCGGCTCTCGCTGGTCTCGTGCTGGGCCGAGGCGCTGCCGCCCAATCGAATTGGTGAGCCCGCTGGAGCCCTCTCGCAGGTCGTCTTCGCCATCGGTGGCCAGAAGAGCCTCCTCGAGGTGTGTGGGGAGTTGCTCCGGCTGGGGTGCGACCGGCAAGAGCTCCGGATGCTCGAGCACCCCTCCATTCACGGGCTGGTGCGGGTGTCCGAGCCGCCGTGGTACGTGCTGTCGCGGGCGTTGGACCACCTCGACGGCCTGAGGGCCTTCGTGCCCACGCCTCCTGGGCAAGACCGACTGTGGACCGAGGTCGGTTTCTCGCACCCGCTCGACGCCGCGCTCGACGCGCCGGCCGAGACGATGCTCCTCATCAACGGGAACGGCACCTGGTGGCGGGTGCCCGAGGGCGGGTGGACCGACGTCGACCAGCTCATCATTCCCGCCGGGCTCCCGGTGGCCATTCCTCGCGGCGCCGAGCCCGAGCTCCCCCGCATCGAGGTGCGAGTCTCTCTCGCCCGGTCGGCGCGTCCCGAGGCGGCGACGCTCTTCCTCCTCAAGCAGGGCCGCGCCGCCGTCGAGGCTCTGGTCCGTGGCATGCCCGAGGCTCAACTCGAGAACGTCCTCTTCGTCGTCATCGGCGAGACGGTCGTGTTGAGAGCGCGCCCCGGCAGAGAGACGAACACCGGCGCCTTGCCCGGAGACCCGTATGCCCGGGTCCTCGACCTCCCCAACCTCTTCGCCCCCCTGGGCTTCACCGTCGAGCCGCCGCTCCGGCGCGACCGCCTGAGGACCTGGCTGGCCCCCGACCCAGACCTCGTCACCTGGCTCGAGCCGGTCGAGTCGGGTCAGAACGGCGCCGAGATTCGGGCGGGGAGTGGGCCACACGCTCGCGCCGCCGCCGAGGTTCGTGCTCCTGGGTTCGCCCGCTTCTCGGTGCTCGAGGCGGCGTTCCGACCCCTCACCGACTGGGTCGACTATCTCATCGATGGCGCCGCTGAGACGCTGGCCGCCTGGGCCCGCTCGGCCACCTTCGACTTCGAGCCCTTCGTGGCGCTGGAGGACGCCCAGCCGTCGTCGCGCGTGAAGGCCCCCGCCGACGACGACGACGAGAAGCGGCCCAAGGGTCGCCCGCGCCCGCGGGAATGGAACCCCGGCAGAGACCCGCAGGCTGCCCATGAGGGCCAGCGCTCCGCTGCGCCGGTGGTGAATTTCGACGTGCCCCAGAGCCCCACCGAGGCCGAGGCGATGCTGAGCCGCGAGGAGGCCGCCTTCCTCGAGCTCGATGCCCCGGCCGATTCGCCGCGCCGCCGGGAGGCCTGGGTGCGCCTGGCGAAGATGTACGCGCGCCTCAAGCGACCTCGCGACAGCGGCATGGCCTGGGCCCACGCCTCGTGGGACTCGCCGCCCGAGGAGGCCGCCGCGGTGGCGCGCCAGTGGGCCGACACCTCGGGGGCTCGCTTCGAGGGCCTCCTCGAGCACACCACCCCCAACGTCGAGCAGACCCGCGGCGCGGTGGCGCACCTCTTGGCCGCCGCCCTCGAGAACAACGCCACCGTCGCGGCCCGGGTGGCCGACTGGGTAGGCTTCCTCGACCGCTTCAGCGACGACCTCGACGTGCGCAGCTTCTGGCTGGGGCGCTACGCCGCCTCGCGCCTCGCCGGTGGCGACACCCTGGGCCTGGCGCGCGCGAGAGACCGGGTCCTCGCCAGACTCCAGAGCGGACTCTCGCTCGACCGCGACGTGCCCCGCCTGCTCCGGGTGATGGGGCAGTCGAGCGCGGCCGGCGCGGGCACGGATCGCGCCCTGAGGGTCGCCGGGCAGCTCGAGGCGCTCCTGCGGGCCTTCGAAGAGACCCCGAGGAAGCGCTCGGCGGTGGAGGCGCCGCCACAGCTCACCCGGGCCTACTTCCACTTCGAGTTCGCCTGGGGCTTCGCTCGCCTGGCCAGCGCCGACCGGGCCCGGCAGCTCCGCGACGGAGCCCTGGCCGCGTTGGACAAGAAAGACCCGGTGCACGCCTACCTCACCCGGGCGTACGTGGTGCGCATCGACCAGGCCCTCGAAGGCGCGGCCCCCGACACGCCGCTGCCGCCCGACATCAACGGCATGCTCAACGGCCTCGAGCCGTACATGCGCTACAAGGTCGACCGGCTCCGCCAGTTCTCCTTGGTGCTGGAGCCCCAGGAGCGCCTCGACCCGATGGGCAGCTTCTGGCGCGCCGGCCAGGCGTCGGGCGGCGAGGCGCTGGCGGCCCTGCGCGGCATGCGGGACCCGTCGGAGCTGTTCAAGGCCATGCAGTCGCGCATGTCGGTGGCGGCGGATCCCCAGCTCCCCATCGAGGAGCGGGTGCGGCTCATCGACGGCCTGATGGACTTCTTGCCCCAGCTCCCTGAGTCGCAGGCCCTGCCGCTGCTCCAGCGGTTCCTCACGATGGGCGACACGGTGCTGCCCAAGCACCGGGCGGTGGTGCTGGAAGACGCGCTCAAGGTGGCGGGGCACTTCGGGCGCACGGCGCTGGTGAAGCAGCTCGTGCTGCAGCTGGGCAACGTCATCAAGGAGCTCGGCGCCGAGGGCGTCAGCGAGGTCGGCACCATGCTGGTGGCTGGGGTGCGGAGCCTGCGGCGGGTGGGCCTCCGCGACGAGGCTGGCGAGCTGCTGGCCCGGGCCTCCACGGTGCTCAAAGGCGAAGACACCAACACCCTGCGGGCTCGGCTGGCGCTGGCCTCGGGCTTCGCCTACCTCGGCTCGGCGGCCCAGGCCCAGCCCATCATCGACGAAGTGCAGGCGCGGCTGGGTCGAGAGGCGGGGCTCATCGCGGCCGACCGAATGCGGCTCACCCGCGCGGTGGCCCAGGCGCTGTCGCACGCGCCCACCGAGGTGGCGCTGCCGGGGCTGCTCCGCATCGCGCAGCAGCTCCCGTGGATAACCGACAATTACAACACCAACTCGCACTTCTGTCTGTCGTTGGTTGACTTCGCCGACGCCCTGGTGCTTGGACACGTGGGAGATGATTTGACTTTGAACGAATCGACCCGTCGCTTCCTCGATGAAGATGAGTACCTCGTGCGACGCCGGGTGCACCGTGACGTAGGAGGCGAGGCGTGACGCAGCCAGTGCCAGTGCGAGGTCCCATCGACCCGCTCGACGCCGTGCAGGAGCTCACCCTCGAGCAGCTCCAGAAGGAGGCCCAGGGGCTGCGCGACCGCATCAACCGCTTTCGCCTCGGCTTGGGCCGGCACTTCGTCGATAAGCAGACGCTGGTCGACGTGATGACGGTGGCCGCCGTGGCCCAGGAGCCCCTGTTGCTGGTGGGGCCTCCCGGCACGGCCAAGAGCGACCTGGTGGTGAAGTTCAAAGACGCGCTGGGCATCGGCGGCACCGACTACTTCGAGTACCTGCTGACGCGCTTCACCGAGCCGTCGGAGGTGCTCGGGCCCATCGACATCAACGAGCTGCGCCAGGGCCGGTACCTGCGCCGCGAGCGGGGCAAGCTGCCCACGGCCCGCTTGGTCTTCCTCGACGAAATCTTCAAGGCCAGCTCGGCCATTCTCAACGCGCTGCTCACGGTCATCAACGAGCGCAAGTTCTACCAAGACGGCGTCCCGGTGCCGGTGCGGCTCAAGATTCTCTTCGCGGCGACCAACGAGATTCCTGAGCACTCCGAGCTCGGGGCGCTCAAGGACCGGTACGTCTTGAAGGCCGCCTGCCGCTCGGTGCAAGAGACGCACTTCATCGAGCTGCTCGACGCCGGCCTCGAGGCGCAGACCAACAAAGACCTGAACCAGAAGCCCTGGGCCGAGGGCAACGCCTCACTGGAAGACCTCCTCAAGGCCCACCGCTACCTCACGCTCCTCATGGCGCGGAAAGAGCCCAAAGACCGCGACCTCTTCTTCCGTGACGAGGTGATGCGGGAATTCAGGCGCGTCATTCGCACGCTGGTCCGCGAAGACGAGGTCTTCGTCTCCGACCGCAAGCTCATCAAGCTCTACCGCCTGCTCCGCACCCGCGCGTGGATAGTCCACGGTGGCGCCGTCGAACGAGAAGACCTCCAGCTCCTCGCCTACCTGGGAGAGACCCGCGAGGAAATAGACCTCCTCGAAGAGAAGGTCCCGCGCCTCCTCGGCATCACCTGAATGGGTTGCTTGTGAGTGATTTCATGATGTTGTGCGCATCATTCTCTCTGGCCGGCGCGGGGCCCGGGGTATAATGCATAGCGTCATGAATGGTCTTGGACGGCTCAAGACAGACCGCCTGGACGTGGAGTATTTCAGTTCCACTGAAGGCGAGCATCCGGTGCTCTTCCTGCACGGGAACTTCGCCACCTGCCGGTGGTGGAAGCCCGTCTTCGAGCGGCTGCACCCCAAGTACTTGGCGGTGGCGCCGACCATGCGCGGGTGTCGGGGAACGCCCGGAGGCACGGGTCCGTACACGGTGGAGGGGCTGGCGGAAGACGTGGAGACCTTCGTCACGGCGCTGGGAATGCGCCGGTTTCACCTGGTCGGACACTCGCTGGGAGGAGCCATCGCGCTGGAGTACGCGATGCGGTTCCCCGAGCGGGTCAGCGGGCTCGACCTGGTGGCTCCGGCGCCCGACGACTCGCTGGCGTCGATTCTCGACAATGACACCCACAGCAGTCGAATGCTGAAGGCGCTCAACCTGGACCGCATCATGGACCGCACGGCGGTGTTGACCATGCTGCGCCTCGGCCGCGACTTCGGCACCAACCGCCGGTACCTCAGGCGCGTGCTGACCGCCCTGATGCCTGGGGTCGACACGACGAAAGTGGACTTCGAGGAGCTGTTGAACGACGCGGCGGCGATGGAGCCCTTGGCCATCGTGGGGCTGTACCAGGCCCTCAAGGTATGGGACGCCGGCGAGCGCGTGGCGAGCATCAAGGTGCCGACGCGGGTGATGGCCGGGGCGCGAGACGGGCTGGTGCCGTTGGGCGCGCTCAAGGAATTGGCCGGTCGCATTCCCTCGGCCAGGCTGACGGTGCTGCCGACCAACGGCCACTCGCCCATGCTCGAGAGCCCCGACGCCTTCACTTCTTGGCTCGAGGAAGGGCTCACCACCGCGCCAGTGGGGCTCATGGCCGCGCCTTCGGTGCAGTGGACGCTCGCCAAGGCGAGGCCGGCGCTCAGCTGGGTGGGCTGGCTGGCGTCGACGGTGAGGCGGTGGTTCGCTCGGCTCATGGGGAAGCCACCCGCCACCTCGGTGGGAGATGGCAAGGGCCAGTGACGAGGCAGTTCCCTTCCGGGGCGGGACTGGCTATGCCTCGCGCATGCGTCTTGGGCTCCTGTTCGCTCTCGCCTTCACCTCGTGCATCATTCAGGCGCCGACCCAGGAGGGCACCAAGACGGCCGTGCCCAAGGCCGCGGCGGCGCCTCCCGTCGAGGTGAAGAGCGGAGCCAACTTCGGCGACAAGGTCGAGCTGGTGCAGGCCACCCTGACGCCGGGTCGCGCCATGCCCGGGGAGAGCTTCCACGTCACCTTCCTGTTCCGGGTGCTCGACACCATCGATCGCGAGTACATGATTTTCGTGCACGTGGAGGACGCCGAGGGTCGAGTCGATCGCCTCAACGTCGACCACGCGCCGCGGGCCAAGCCGGTCAGCCAGTGGCAGAAGGGCGAGCTGGTGCGAGACGACTTCGACGTTCCGGTGCCGCCCGGCATGGCGGTGCACGGCCTCAACCTCATCATGGGCCTGTGGGACCCTCGCACCGATGAGCGCATGCCGTTGAAGAACCGCGACCAGGTTCGAAACGACGGCCGCGACCGGGTCTTCGTGGCGACCATTCCCGTGGGGAATTGACCCCTAAACGCAACTCACCTGAGGAGCACCCCACCGCGCAACCGCTGCAGGTGGTGGAGCACCCGGTGGAACGTTAGAGTCTTTTGCAATGTCGGAAGCGCTGGGGAAGTCCGCGAGGTCGGCGCAGGAGGAAGGGCTCCTGCAGTCGGAAATCGCCGACGACGTCTTCCCAGTCATCCGCTGGCTGTTCACGGCGGGTGGGGTGCCCCTGCTGCTCAGCATCGCCTGGGTCGAGGTGTTGCGCTCCAAGGCCGACTGGATGCTCTGGCTCCTCTGTGCGCTGTTCGCCGTCTTCCTCGCCGGCATGTGGGCACCGGCCTCTCAGCGGCTCCGCGCCTGGGGCCTGAGCTCGGGTTTGCTGCTCACCTCGTTGTTTGGCATGGCCCGGTATGGGCCGGTCGCCGGCAATGCCACGCTGGTGGTGGCGGCGGCCTTGGTCGCCTCGGCGCTCCTCGGTCGACGGGCGGCGAACCTGGTGACGGGGTTCGCGCTCCTCGGCTTCACGGGCATCGCGGCGGGCTTTGTCTCGGGCCGTCTCACCGCGCCTCCGCCCGCGGGCACGGCTGACCTTCTCATCTGGCTGCGCATCGGCCTCACCTTCGCCGGTTCCCTGGTGGTGCTGGTGATGGTCTTCAATCGGCTCGTCAGCGCCGTGGCGCGGCTGACGGCCCGAAACCGGGAGTCGCTGCGGTTGGCCAAGGCCGCCGAGGCCAGCTTTCGCGAGCTCATCGAGGCGACGCCCGAGCTCATCGTCATTCACCGCAAGGGAGTGCCGCTCTACGTGAACCCCGCGCTTCGCCGGCAGGTGGGCTTCAAAGACGGTGACGGCGCGCTCAGCCTCACCGACTGGGTGCACCCCGAAGACCTGCTCGGCCTCGAGGCGCGCGCGGGGTCGGGGCCGCTCGTTCCCCACCAGTTGCGGCTGCGCCAAAGCGACGGCCGGTACGTCGAGGCGGAGTTCCTCGCCCTCGGCGTCTCCTACCAGGGGCTGCCGGCGCAGGTCGCCATCGGCCGAGACGTCGCCGAGCGCAACGCGATGCTGGCCCGGCTGGCGCTCTCGGACCGCCTGGCTTCTCTGGGGACGCTCGCGGCCGGGGTGGCTCACGAGCTCAACAACCCGCTCGCCTTCGTCCGCGCCAACCTCGAGTACATCTCCGCCGAGCTCGGCGACACCACTGGTTCGCCGGGCCCACGCGGTACGCCCGAGGAGCTGCTGGCCGCGGTCCGGGAGGCCCACCAGGGCACCGAGCGCATGCGCGTCATCATTCGCGACCTGGGGGCGCTCATTCGCGCCGATGGCGTCGCCCGGGGAGCCATCGACCCGCGGCCCGCGGTGCTGTGGGCCGTCGAGTTGTCTCGGCCCCTCCTCGAGGAGCGCGCTCGTCTGGAGGAAGACGTGGCCGAGGGGCTGGAGCTCGAGGGGAACGAGTCGCACCTCCGGCAGGTGTTGCTCAACCTCATCGTCAACGCGGCGAGGGCCATTCCACCTGGGGCTCCTGCGCGGAACCTGGTGCGCATCACCGGCCGCCGCGAAGGGCCGCTGGTGGTGCTCGAGGTCTCGGACACCGGGCCGGGCATGACGGCCGAGGTCCGCAAGCGAGTGCTCGAGCCGTTCTTCACGACCCAGCCCATCGGAGGCGGAACCGGGCTGGGGCTCTGGGTGTGCCACAACCTGGTGACGGCCATGGGCGGTGAGCTGACCGTCGAGAGCGAGCCAGGGCGCGGGGCCCTGTTCCGCATCAGGGCGAGAGCGGCACGCTGACGCTCGACCCCTGCGCCTGGCCACGCTACTCTCGTTCAGCTTGTTCGCCTCCCACGTGTCACACGACGATGTTTTCCCTCGGCGGTGGCCATGAAACCCATTCGGAGCGCGGTGGTCACGGGCGCCACGGGGCACGTGGGGAACGCGCTGGTGCGTGCGCTTCTGGGGCGAGGGATTCCCGTCACGGCGCTGACCCAGCCCGGCTCTGACCTGACGCCGCTCCTCGGCCTGGCCGTCGAGAAGGCCATCGGCGACGTCACCGACGGAGCCTCCTTGACCGAGGCTTTCCAGGGCGCCGACGTGGTGTTTCACCTCGCCGGACTGGTGAGCATCACCGCGGGCCGCGAGGCCGTGCTGGCAAAGGTGAACGTGGAGGGCACCCGCAACGTCGTGGACGCCTGTCGTGCCGCGGGCGTGAGACGCCTCGTCTACATGAGCTCGGTGCATGCGCTGACCGAGCCGCCTCCCAAGGGGGTGCTCGACGAGACCCGCGGCTTCGACCCCGCCACCGCGTTCGGCCCTTACGGCAAGTCAAAGGCCGCGGCCTCCAAGCTGGTGCAAGACGCCGCGAGGGGCGGGTCGCTCGACGCCGTGCTGGTGCTGCCCACGGGCTGTCTGGGGCCCTACGACTACCGGCTGTCGGAGGTCGGGCAGCTCGTCAGCATGGCCGGCCGAGGGACCATTCCCATCGTCATCGATGGCGGCTACGACTGGGTCGACGTGCGCGACGTGGCGCTGGGCACCTTGGCCGCGGCCGAGCGGGCCCCCACCGGTGAAGCCTACCTCCTCAGCTCGGCGTACCTCCCCGCGACGGCGCTCTGCGAGGCCGTGGCGAAGGTGTCCGGGGCTCGGCCTCCGCTGGTGGCGCTCCCGCTGTGGCTGGCTCGTGGCCTCTCGTACGGCGGCTATGCCTGGGAGCGCGTCACCGGCCGGCGCGCGCTGCTCACCCCGTACGCGGTGCACACGGTGGGCAAGGACTTCGACATCTCGATCGAGAAGGCGCGGCGGGAGCTCGGCTTCGCGCCCCGCCCGGTCGAGGAGAGCCTGGCCGATGCCTGGCGCTGGTTGTCGACGGATCCACTGAGCCCGCTCCAACGGGGAACCCGCGTGGCGCCCGGTCGACTCCCTTCGCCCGGCTGACCGATACCCCACCAGCCGGTATTCGGGCATCATCGGCCCCGATGCAGCTTCGCGTGGCGCAGCTGGTACCCGACACCGAGGCCGAAGGGCCTGGGCATCGCTTCGCGCTGTGGGTGCAAGGGTGCACCCTGAGGTGCGCGGGCTGTTGCAACCCGGAGATGTTCGCTGATGACCGGGGGGCGTTGCTCGAGGCCGAGGAGCTGGGCGAGCGCATCGCCACGGCTCCGGGCATCGAGGGCTTGTCGGTGCTGGGGGGCGAGCCGTTTCAGCAGGCCGCTGCCCTCGCCGTGGTGTGCCGGGCGGTGCGCAAGTCGGGGCGCTCCGTCATGGTGTACTCCGGCTACACGTACGCGGAGCTCGAGGCTCAGCGCGCCCCTGAGGTCGATGCGCTCCTCGCCACGGTCGATGTGCTGGCCGATGGGCGCTTCGAGAAGGACAACCCAGAGCATCGGCGCCGGTGGCTGGGGTCGGCCAACCAGCAGCTCCACTTCATCACCGACTTCTATTCTCCCGAGGACCCGCGCTTCCTCATGCCCAACACCGTCGAGCTGCGCTACGTCGACGGGCAGTTGACCATCAACGGTTGGCCCTCCACGGCCGACGCCTTCAGACCTCGATGACCGCCGCCGTCACCCAGAGTGAAGCGCAGCTCCTGCTCCTCGCCCGGAGCGCGGTGGGCCTGGTGCCCACGATGGACGTGATGCGGCTGTTGACCAGCAGCGTGAGCCCGCCCGCGACGCTGGGGCCGACGGCGCGGGGGCTGCTCGCTGACACCCTCGGGCGGGGCACGGTGCTGGCGCTCGCCCGGCACGGGGGCTGGCGCAAGGGCCTTGAAGGCCGCCGAGGCTGGGAGCGCCATGAGGCCCCCGCGCTCCACTTCACCGGCTCCATCGTGCGGCTGTTCCAGTGGTTGCTCCGCACGCCGCTGGGCGACCTCGACGCGGCGCCGCTGGCGACCCGGGCCCCGCTCACCCTGGGAGAGTCCATCGTCGCGACGCTGTTGCTCGATCAGCTCCGAGAGACCGGGTGGGACCTGGTGCTGGCCCGGCAGGCGCCGCTGCGCTCGTCTCCGCTGGTGGTGCTGGCTCACACCGCCCAGTTGGCGCGGCAAGGCCCCCTCGATGTGCCCCTGGCCTTCGATGGGCTGGGGGTCGCCATCGACGGCCTGGGTGGGCTTCTCTCGCGGAGCTGGGTCGCCGGCGAACGAATGAAGCGCGACGTGACGGACCCAACGGTGCTCCGGCGCATCGGCGAGGCGCAGGGGGCGGTGCTCGACGGCTTCCTCTCCACCATCGACGGTGCTGGCCAGCGAGGCCTCGCCACGTTCCTCGTGGACGCGGGGGTCGAGTGGCTCCGCACCACCCGCTCGGCTGAGGAGCTGGCCCGCTCGCTCTCCCACGAGACGCCCTTGAGGGACCGCAGCGAGGCGCGTCGGTCAGCGGGGGCGTTTCTCCGGGCGCTGGGGCGGCTGCGGGAATGGCATCAACAGCACCGCGGGGTTCGCTTCATCGACGACGGCTATGAGGTCGCCCAGCACCTGGTGAGAGACTGGGAGCGGCTGGGGGAGCCGGGTTTCTCAAAGGCCAGCGAGCTCGTCGCTCAACTGGACGCGCTCCCCTCCGAGCCTCGCCCCACGGGCTCGTGACCGGAATCGCCTCGGGCGGCTGCCTCGCGGTGGATCACCTCGTCCGCTGCTTTCGTGCGTGAGTGGACTCGGCTACACCCTTGCCCAAGTCCTCCCAGGGGTCTCCGAATGAACGGGTACAAGCTGGTCGTCCAGGTGAAGGGGCAGGGGTCGAAGCAGCAGCAGTTCTCCCAGGACCGGGTGGTCATCGGCCGCGAAGTGGGAGACGTGGTGGTGAAGGACCCGATGGCGAGCTCCACGCACGCCGAGCTGCTGTGGGACGGGCAGCGCCTGGTGTTTCGAGACCTCGAGAGCACCAACGGCAGCTTCGTGGGTGGCCAGCGGGTGGGAGAGCTCGCGCTGGCCGTGGGCACGGTGGTGGCCATCGGCGACTCCTCCATTCGCTACGCCGGGCCGGCCGAAGTCGAGACTCGCGGGCGCACCATGATGCAGGGCACGGTGGTGCGGCAGCCGGGCAAGGCGAAGCCCGACTCCATGCCCGAGCTCGCGGCGGTGCGGCGCTCGAGCGGCGGGCGGTTCGTGGCCATCGCCGGCGTGCTGGTGGCGCTGGGAGGCCTCGGCCTGGGGGCGCTGGTGTTCAGCCGGGGCAGCGGCTCCGCGGGGTCGAGCGGCTCCTCGTCGCGCAGCTCGAGCTCGCTGTTCAGCTCGGCCAAGGAGGGCGAGGTGGTGGTGAAGGCCGTCTGGTTCTCGGGCACCCCGGGTGTGAAGGTGTCGGGCGGCACTTCGGACATCACCGTGCGCATCGCACCGAACACCAAAGACGGCGCCTCGGTGGGCGTCATCGAGGAGTTCGCCGGAGGGGCGGGCAACCAGTGGCGCACCGCCACCTGGCTCGCGGCCTTCAACGCCAGCCGGGCCACGGGGCGCTCGCTCATCGACCACGAGTTTTTGGTTCGCGCTGGTGGGCACATCGACGGCCCCTCGGCGGGCATGCTGATGACGTCGACGATGATGGCGTTGTTGCGGGGGAAGTCGCTGTTGCCCAACACCACGATGACCGGCACCATCAACCCCGACGGCTCGGCCGGGCCGGTGGGCGGCATCGTGCAGAAGATGGGGGGTGCCAAGGCCTCGGGCATCACCCGCTTCGGGTACCCGATGGGCGCGAGGAACCACGTCGACCTGAGCGACAAGCACGTGGTGGACCTGAACGAGGTGGGCACCGAGCTGGGCCTCGAGGTGAAGGAGATTCACGACCTCTACGAGGCCTACGAGTTCCTCACCGGCGACACCATCAAGCGGGCTGCACCGGTGGAGGAGTCGGCCCTCGAGCTCGACGCCGACACCAGCGGGCACCTCAGGGCCAAGCTGACCTCGTGGAAGGCCCGGCTCGAGGGCGAGGTGGTGGCGCTCAAGACGCAGCTCCGCCGCAACCAAGCCATCGGGAAGGAGATGGGCGCCGGGCTCAATCAGGTCGACGAGCTGCTCAACCGGGCGAGCAACTACGAGAAGAGCGACCTCCCGGCGGCGGCGCTCCAGCACTACGTGGAGGCCTCATTGGGCGTCGTCATCATTCGCGACAGCGTCGAGCTGGCCGAGCGGGTCGTCGAGCAGGACCTCCAGGGAATCTTCTCCATCGTCGACCAGGCCTCGAGCATCACCGGGCAGGTGAACGCCTTCGGAGAGGAGATAGTGATTCGCTCGAAGCACAGCACCGTGGGCGGTCAGGTCAACACCACCCGCGCCTTCGGGGCCTACGTGGCCGCCTCGAGCTTCGCCTCGCTGGGCGAGGACGGGCGGGCCCGTGCGCTGGAGGCCCTCAACGGCATCAAGGCCGGCAAGGTGCGCTTCTCGGAGGCGCTGGGGCCCGTGCTCAAGAACACGCTGTACCCCATCGCCTACTTCCACATGGCGCGGGTGATGTTGGACCTCTCCCGCGACCTGCAGGACATGACGGGTGAGGAAGGGCAGGCCTCGGCGGCGAACCTCTCTCGGCTGGGTCGCGAGGCGGGTGCCTACGGCTCGGCGGCCGGCGCGGGGCTCGCCTACTTCGACGCCATCTTGCTGGAGACCATCGGCCAGGAGAAGGGCGTGTCCAAGGGGCAAGTGCAGGCCTTCTTCGCCGAGAAGGAGGTGGGGTACCTCTTGGCCATGCGCGCGGCGCAGCTCACCGAGTCCATCAAGGCGGGTGACGCGGACGGTGGAAAGAACCTGCTCCGCCTCGCCGCTGGGGTGAGCGCGTACATCGCCTCGGCTGGGCTGGTGAACAAGTACTACTCGCTCAACGCCCAGGAGAACAAAGACGGCTCGGTGACGATTCAGAATCGGAAGTCGCTGTCGGCTCAGCTCGAGCAGGCTCGGCTCCACGCCCGGGAGACGGCGGCCATGGCGCAGGGCATCGTGCACTTCATTCCCGTCGGGGCGAAGCTCGACTATCAGATTGCCGGCGCGCTCCGTGAGGGCTCCGACGCGGACAAGCTCGATGCCTTGAGCCACTACTGGCAGAGCGCGTTCTGGTCAGAGCTGGCGGCGAAGCTGGGGAAGCAGTAGGCGCGGGGCCGCCCCGGTCGTCACCACCGACCCGAGACCGCGTGAGCCCGAGGAGTTCGGCCAGGCCCCGGAGGCGCTCTTCGCCGGGCGACCGGTCGTCTCGGGGAGGCCGAGGCTGAGCACCAGCGACACCGTCGCCGACCTCGTGCGCCGTCGAAGCCAGGGAGCGCATCCCGAGCCACCTCGAGCCGAGCGGCGAGGAGTGTCCCCTGAGTCGGCGCCTGGCCAAGCGACGTGGGCACACCAGGAGCGCCCAAAGGGGACGAGGGCGGTCCGGGTGAGTTCCTCCGTGCTTCTACCGACCAGCCCCTCGACCTCGAAACGCCTCCCGAGTGCCCCGCCACGCAGGCGGACCTCTGCCGCGCCGCTGATGTCACGGGACCCGCGATACTCGCGTCAGGGGCTCGTGCATGGGGGGCCTCGTAGTGTTCGTCCGGAGGCCCAACGCCCGCTCCGCCTTCGAGCTTCGTCCGCAACCGTGAGCATCCCGCCCCTCGACCAAAGGGCGACCTATCGGGTGGGCATGGGTCTCCGAGCGTGTCATCACGGTGTACNNCGTGATGACAGGGCTGGGGAGTGACCAGGCCTCGAGGTCGGTACGTTCAGAGATCTCAGGTGGCCGGCGCGACCTGGCGTCGCTACGCGCACAAAGGGGTGCTGAGACAAGGAGCCCAGGGGGAGCTCAAACTCCGCTCTGACAATCTGGAGCAGCTCGCTTGGGCCATGGGAGCGGGCGAAGCAGGGGAGTTCGCCGCGTTCTCGGCAGCGAAAGGCGGCTAGGGACGGTGCGAGCAAGGCCTTGAGGTGCGCTGGTGGGGCCGGTTCGCACCCACCGAGGCGGTCTGACCAGCCCCTCGACCCGAGAGCGCGGTGAGCACACGTGAAGGGCCGCGGCTGTGCGCCACTCGACGACCGGCGCGCGGGTGAGGCCCAACCCTTGCCAGTTGGTGAAGAGTTCGGGACCAGCGTGCGCGTTTGGGGGCGTTCGCACATCACGTTTCGCGCACGCTGATGCCCGCGAGTGACTTGGAGGCGTCGTTGAGCCGACCCGTGGACGACTCTGGGCGAGCATCAGGAGCCCCTCGGCCGGGCAGTCGAGTGTCGCAGGGTCAGGCTCGTGGCCAAACACGCGTGCTCACTTCGGCCTCGGGCCGAGGGGCTGGCCAGACCGCTCGGTGGGTGGGCACCGGCTCCACCCTCGCCCATCAAGGCATGCTCGCACCGCACTGCCCACGGTGGAGCACGCGGCGACCTCACTCGCTCGCATGGCCCATGGAACACGACCAGCGAGGTGCCCGGGATGCCCCTCTTCGGGGCGACAACCAAGTTGTCGGTCTCATTCTCGCTCCTCGCGGAGGTCGACTCCTTCGACATCAGACAGAGGACAGGACACTCACCCGCCGGCCCTTCGCAATGGAAGCTGCTCTTCCATTTGGACCTCACCCCTGCGAGCCAGGGACCTCGCGTCGAGGGTCGTGCCGGTGTTCTCACGTTTGCTCACCGAGGTCTCGGGTCGCGGGGCTGGCCAGACGGCCTCGGTGGTTGGGCATTAGCCCACCCTCGGCCTTCAATGCGTGCTCGCCGCTGGCGCGACCTGCTCCGCTCGAGAAGCAGCCTGCCCCTGCACTCCTCGACCGACCGGCCGAGGGGCTCGTGGTTCTGGCCCGGGGCCCCCGCCTCACTCGTACAGCTCGAAGCCCCAGGGCCGTGTGAGCAATCATCGTCGTGGCCCACGCTCGAAGGGAGTCGCTTCAGAAGCCCGCCCAGATGAAGTCGAGCGTCGGCAAGATGTTGTGGCTTCGCACCCGCTCCCTTCGGCTGAACCCGTCGCTGCCGGTCACGACCTCGGTGCGACCCTGGTCGAAGTTCGCGTACAGCGCGCCGATGGTGATGCGGCTCTGCTTGAACACCGCGATGTCGAGGCCCAGGTGCGCGGTGAAGACGATGGGTGACGTGGCGCCCACCCTGCCTACGCTGACGCCGGAGACGTTCAGGAGCACCGGCGAGCCTGTGAGGTAGAGGTTCACTTCTCCGCGGAGGCGCAGCACGTCGCCGAAGGCGTGATCATACGCCCCTCCCAATCGGCCGCAGAACCCGGTGAGGGGCGCCGCGAGCAGCAGGTCGAGAGGCGCGATGGGCGAGTCGAGGGGCGCCGCGCTGTTGGGGCCCAATGGCCAACGCACCGCCGCGTCGGCCCGGAGCGTGTAGACGTCATGCGTGAAGACGTCGCCCGACAGGACCAGGGCGAACCGGGGAATCAGCATGTACCCGATGTCGTTGGCGCTCAGAGCCCACGAGGGGAAGAGGTAGCCCTTCATGAGGCGCAGGCCCCAGGTCGGCATGGCGAGGCCCATCTCGTAGGTGAGCCGGACGCCCGAGGGTGGGGCCCCCGGGTCTGCCGGGTCCGTGGCTGACTTGATGACCGCGAAGCGGACGTCGAGATGAGGCGCCACGAAGAAGACGAGGGGGTGAGCTTCGAGCTCGAGACGATCGTTCACCGCGACGCGCAAGGGGTTGAAGATGCCGACGCTGTAGCTCCCGGCGTTGCCGACGTCGGCCGTGTCACGAGCGGGCCTGGGGGACGCCAGGGCCATGGTGGACACGAGGGCGTAGACGAAGAGGAGTGCCCTCATGGCAGCACCCAGGTGCCGACGATGGGCGCGTGGTCGCTCAGGCGGGTTGGGTCGGCCTGGAGGCCATCGCGGCCCTGCGCCTGCAGCACGTCGGTGTCGCGCCAGTGGGTGCCTGCGTCGAGGAGCCCTCCGTCGGCACCGAGCAGCGGGGTGCCCTTCTGAATGAAGAGATAATCGAGCGTGCGGGTCCACACCACGCCCGCGTCGGTGACGCCAGCGTCCCTCACGCCCGCATCCGTAAGCCCACCGTCGGTCCCACCGTCGGAGGTGCCGGCGTCGGGGAGCGGAGGGGGCCCTTTGACCGAGTGCGTGAAGTACAGCTTCTGGGTGTCGACCGAAGTGCCGTACCGGGCCAGCGTGATGTACGGCTCGTAGGTGTCGTAGAACTTCTTCATCGCCGAGGGCGTGTACGGTGGCTGGGCGTAGGGTGTGCCGACCGTCGCCGGGGCCTCGTCAGCGAAGCCCGAGAGCTGCAGCTTTCCGCTGCACGATTCAGGCGTTCCGGCGTCGGCCCGCTCATCGCAAACCGGAGGCAGCTCATTGAAGTCGCCGCCGATGACCCACCGCAGGGGCTCGGCCTTGAGCAAATCGTAAATCTGCTGGAGCTGCTTCTGCTTGGTCCCGTCGGTGTCGTAGGCCTCGGTGTGCACCACGAAGGCGGCCACGGTACCGGCGCCAGCCAGGTCGAGCTCGACGCGGCCCACCGCGCGCTTGATGTAGAAAGTCTTGGTGAGCAGGTCCTGGTCGGTGCGGTCGACCTGACGAATGCGCTCGGCCTTGGTGATGGGGTAGCGAGAGAATATGGCGTTGCCCAGGTTGATGCGGCCCAGGCCCTCGGACGGCACGTAGCTGTCGTTCCACGTCTCGAAGTACGCCCCGTACCCGAGGTTGGTGTTCTCGAGGAAGAAGCGCACCATGTCGACGTAGGCGCTGCGTTTGCTGTCGACCTCGATCTCCTCGGTCATGAGAATGTCGGGGTCGTACGCTCTGATGAGCGAGGCGAGGTTGGTGAGGCAGCTCGTCGTCTCGTCAGAGGTGAGCTGCACTCGGTCGCCCCAGAAGTCGAACCAGAAGTCGACTCTGCAGGCCCCGTATTTCACGTTCCACGCCATGACCTTGAGCGACGTCGGAGGGGTGGTGGGCGCGGTGTGCGTCGCATCGGCCTTGAACCGAGGGACCTCTTCGCGGGTGAAGTCCTCGGGGCTCGCCACCCACTCGCAGCCTGCTCCGAGCACCAGCCCCAACACGAGGAGTCGTCGCATGGCCGCCGATGGTAGCCCGAGGCGAGCGTCAGGTGTCGATGGCGGGGGTGGTTTGGGGCGAAGGTGGGCACGGCGAGGCACCTGGTGGTCCGGCGAGCGTGACGACGGGGGCCCAGGTGTGCTGCGCTAGCGGCATGAGTCGCGCCTACCGGATCAGCGTCAAAGAGAGCCTCTCCCGACACGTGCAGGTCGACGACGGGGTGTGCTCCTCACTGGAGCTGTTGCCCATTCTCCAGAAAGACCGAATGAGGGAGCTGCTGGCCGCCGAGCTCGAGGGGCGGGGCTTCAAGCGCGACGGGAAGACGGCGTCGCGAGACGAAGGCTCGGGCATCACGCTGGAGGTCGACCTCGAGTCGGGTGAGGTGAACCTCGTCGCCGAGGGCCACACCAGCCTCGAGCTCAGCGCCGAGCGCTCGGCGGTGGTGGCCGACCCCAATGACGCAGCCCGCAAGCAATCGCTCAAGGATGCCGCCCAGCAGGCCCTGGAGCGCGCCGCCGAGGCCGAAGAGGAGGCGCTCCGCAAGCAGGTGACCGAGAAGCTCGAGGGGGCGCTGCGCGACGTGAAGGACGAGCTCGACGGGGTGGTCAACCGCGTCACGGCCACGGCCCTCAAGCAGCGGGCGGGCGAGCTGGGGCAGATCGAAGCCATTCACGAAGAGCCCAACGGAAACCTCACCATCAAGGTCCGCGTCTAAGAGAGCCATGTCGCTGTCGATTCCCGAAGACGCCCTCGCCGTCGAGCTGTCACCCTTCGCCGCGGTCGAGGCGGCCTACCCCCAGGAGCTTGGACGCATCACCGACTCGCTCCGCCGGGGCCTCCCGGTGCTGGTGGAGGCCGAGAAGGAGCTCACGCCCTACCTGTTCAAGTGCGTGCGCGATCGCCTGAAGAAAGAGGGCCGCCAGTTCCTCTACCTCGACGGCCGCCCCATCTCCGACATGCCGCAGCCGCAGCCGGGCATGGGGTTGGTGGCCACCATCGTGTTCTACCTGCGTGAGGCGGTGCGCGGCTCGGTGGCCGAGCGGGTGCTGGTGCTGCCACACCTCGACCTCCTCACCACCTCGGTGGGCGGCCTCACCAGCGAGGCGCGGGAGGTGATTCCGCTGCTGTACGAGAACCCTGAGCTCGTCTACCTGGGCTTCAAGGACCCCTCGTTTCCCCTGCCTCGGGTCATCGAGAACCTCTTCCCTCGGCACGAGCACCTCCTCGGGGTGGCCCGGGAGCGGCTCGGCCAACTGGTGACCCAGCGAGAGAGCCGCAAGCTGTCGAGCGAGAAGGCCCTCAAGCCCTACCAGCTCTACAAGCAGGTGTCGGGAGTCAACGCGGTGCGACTGCGGCGCATGCTGTCGACCGTCGTGGGCGAGGACTACCCCACCGACTCACGGCCCGCCTACCAGCAGCTCCGCCAGGCGACGTTGGTGGGCCAGCTGACGCTCCCCGAGGTCGATCTCGAGCGCGACATCGGCGGCTACGCCAAGGTGAAGGAGCGGCTGAACAAGGAGATTCTCGACCTCCTCACCATCAAGGACTCCCTGGTCGACGAGGGTGCGATGAAGCGCATCGAGGGCCTGGTGCCCCGAGGCATGATTTTCTGGGGTCCTCCCGGCACCGGGAAGACGCTGTTCGCCAAGGCGATGGCCACCTCGCTGGGCGCGGCGGTGACGGTGGTGTCGGGGCCCGAGCTCAAGTCCAAGTGGGTGGGCGAGTCTGAAGAGAACCTCCGGCAGGTCTTCACCCGGGCTCGCCAGGCGGCGCCGGCCATCATCGTCTTCGACGAGCTCGACTCCTTCGCCACGGCGCGCGGCACCTACCAGGGCAGCGGGGTCGAGCACTCGATGGTGAACCAGCTGCTCACCGAGATGGACGGCTTTCGGAAAGACGAGCTCGTCTTCGTGGTGGGCACGACGAACTTCGTCGAATCCTTGGACCCCGCGCTGCTCCGGCCGGGGCGCTTCGAGTTTCACCTCCACATTCCGTTCCCCAACGCGGAGGATCGCCGCGCCATCCTCTCCATCTACGACCAGAAGCTCGAGCTGCGTCTGAGCGCCCGGGCACTGGACTACGCGGTGAAGCGCACCGGAGACCTGGTCGAGGGGCAAGCGACCCGGTACTCGGGCGACCACCTCCAGGCGCTCTGCCGGGCGCTGGCTCGCATGCGCCTCAGAGAGAAGCGCACCGACGAGCTCGACGTCGACGACGTGGAGAAGGCGCTGTCGAGCTGGGCCGAGCGCCCCAGCCTCACGCCGCGAGAAGAGCGGGTCGTCGCCACCCACGAGGCGGGCCACGCCGTCACGGCGCTCTTCTCGCCCCATGCGCCCACCATCGAGCGCATCTCGATTCGGGGCGACCTGGCCGGGGCGCTGGGCTTCGTCAGCTACTCGGACCCAGCGCATCGCTACGTGGTGACCCGGGGGCAGCTGCTCGACCAGGTGTGCACGCTGTACGGCGGGCGCGAGGCCGAGCTGCTCTTCTTCGATGACCTGTCCATCGGGAGCGCGGGTGACATCGACCGGGCCACCGACGTCGCCAGGGCACTGGTGGAGCAGTTCGGCATGGGCAGCGAGGCCGTGGGCGTGCGCCGGGTCGACGCGGGAGAGCACGACCCGCTCTCCGATTCGCTCAAGGCCCGCCTCGAGCAAGACGTGATGGCCATTCTCGAGGAGCAGCGCACCCGCGCCCGTCGGCTCCTCGAAGAGAACAAGGCGCTGGTGGAGACCTTGCGAGACCTGCTCCTGGAAAAGAAGGTGCTCGACAAGGAATCACTGGCCACCATCTTGCCGAAGACGGACAAACCCGATCCGATCGCCCGGGAGACCTGATGGCTACCCTCACCCTTCGACTGGAAGTCGACCCCACCACCAAGAAGAAGAACGTGTGGGTCAAGTACGACGGCGACTCCGATGCGCTGCCCATGGAGCACGAGGAGCAGCACAAGAAGCTGGTGGAGGCGCTCCTCGCCGGTGGCACGGTGAAGCCCGACGAGCTGGGCACCATCACCATCGAGCGAGAGGGGCAGGGGCCGGCGGTGCCGCAGGGGCCCGGTCAGAACCCCGAGGTCCGTGAGGCCGCGGCGAACAAAGGGTGAAGAGCCCTCGAGGACGATGGAACTCCCACGCATCGACAGAGCGGCGAGCCCGCTGAGGCGCCTCGTCGTTCACGGCGGGCTCTTGCTGGCCACGCTGGTCAGCACCACCGGGGCCTTCTACTACTCGTACGCCTCGGAGCCGCCGGGCGTGTTCCGCCTGACAGACAGCCTCCTGTTCTCGATTCCAGTGCTCCTCATTCTGGGGAGCCACGAGATGGGCCACTACCTGATGGCACGGGCCCATGGAGTGGAGACGAGCCTCCCGTACTTCATTCCTGCGCCGTTCGGCTTTGGGACCTTCGGGGCGGTGATTCGACTCCGGGGGAAGGTGCCGTCGCGCGACGCGCTGCTCGACATCGGCGCTGGGGGGCCGTTGGCCGGGCTGGCGGTGGCGCTGCCGCTCTTGGTGGTAGGGGTGATTCTGTCGAGGCCGGTCGCCTCGCCGGCGCCGCCTTTTCCTCCGTCGATGTCGCTGTTGAGCCTGGCCGCCGACGTGGGGCACCTGGCTCGGCACTGGCTCGACGGGACGACGCCCAACGAAGTCATCGGGGCCGGCACCTACTTCGGTGACAACCTGCTCACCTACGGCATCAGCTGGGCAGTGTGGGGGCGGCTCCCCTCGGGGGTGGATCTCGACGCGCACCCGGTCTTCATCGCCGCCTGGTTTGGAATGCTGGTGACGATGCTGAACCTGATACCCGTGGGCCAACTCGATGGAGGCCACGTCATGCGGGCCTTTTTGGGCCCCAAGGCCGAGCACTGGGGGCCGCGGGTGGCCAGTGGGCTCCTCGTCATGGCGCTGCTGTTCTCGGTGTCGTGGCTGGTGTGGTTCTTCTTGGTGTTGAAGGTGGTGGGCTTTGGCCACCCGCCGCCAGTGGACGACGAGGCGCCGCTCTCACGGGGCCGGCGAATCATCTCAATCGTGACGTGGGTGTTCAGCGTCTTGAGTTTCATGCCCGTGCCCGTCGACCTGTTGACGCGATAGGGCCGCGCCTCACAGCTCAGTGCGAACGTCCCACAGCTCGGGGAAGAAGGTCAGGTCGAGGGCCTTCTTGAGGAACCCAACCCCACTGCTCCCGCCAGTGCCCGGCTTGTGGCCGATGATTCGATGCACCGTCTTGAGGTGTCGAAACCGCCACAGCTGAAACCGCTCCTCAACATCGACCAGCTTCTCGGCCATCTCGTACCCAGCCCAGCACGCCTCGGGCGACTGGTAGATTCGCCTGAAGACGCTCACCACCCCTTCGCTCTTCTCGTACGGTTGGGTGAAGTCGCGCTCCACGCGGTCGTCGGGCACCAGATGTCCGTGGCGCTTCAAGTAGCGCAGGAACTCGTCGTACAGGCTCGGCTGCTCGAGTCGCGCCTCGAGCCACCGGTGCACCTCCGCGTCACCGCGATGCGGGAGCAGGTGGGCCCGCTCTTTGTTGCCCAGCATGAACTCCAGCGCTCGATACTGGTACGACTGGAAGCCGCTCGCCCGGCCAAGCGCTCCCCGGAACTGGGAGTACTCGCTCGGCGTCATCGTCTCCAGCACCGCCCACTGCTCAAACAACATGCGCTGAATGTGGGCCACGCGGGCGAAGATTTTGAAGCATGCCTCCAACTGGTCCTGCTTCACCAAGGCCAGGGCGCGGTCGAGCTCATGCAACAAGAGCTTCATCCACAGCTCGCTGGTCTGGTGCTGAATGATGAACAGCATCTCGTCGTGTTGCTGGGTGCGGGGGTGCTGCGCGCCGAGCAGTCGATCGAGCTGCAAATACTCGCCGTAGGTCTCCCCTCGAGGGAGATCGACGTGAATGGACCCTTCGAGCTCGCGGTGATTCATGCGGTGGGTTCTGCTCCACCAGCAGCCGCGAGGGAAGTCTCGGCAGGGTCAGGGGCCTCTCGAGGAGGCACCCGGCCCTCGTTGCCAATCAGACCAGCTGCGCTCGCAGGTTAGTCCTTGCCCTTGCGCTTGGCGTCAGCCAGGGCCTTGGCCCCAGCGCGGCCGCGGGGAAGGGTGATGTTCTGCACCGAGCCCTCGGCAGCGAACTCCACCCAGTCGGAGGGCAGGCGGCCAGTCTTCTGCAGCATGCGGAACTTCTGGTAGTGCGCCGCGCAGTAGCCCTTGCTTCGAGCCGGTCGCCCGCAGTCTTCCAGAGCGCAGTTCTGGGGGCCGCCCTCTTCCGAGGCAGCGACGACGGCCTTGGCGCGCTTGCCCTTGCGGTCCACCAGCTTCGCCGCGGGCATCGGCAACGCCAGGTCAATCTTCGCCGGCCGACCAACCCGGCGGGGAACCGGGGTGCCGAGCGCCGAGGCCAGCCGCGCCACGATGGCGCCTTGTGCCTGCAGCTCGGCCACGATGGAGGCCAGCGGGCCGATCGCCAGAGCGACTTGTTCACGCACTGTGTCTTGCAGCAATTTGTCGAGGGACATTCACTCTCCTACGGCGGATTTCTATCAAACGTTGAGGACTGGACACAACATACCGACTGCCCACCAGACACCCTGAGAAGCTGTGTAGCAGTCTTGTCTTGTATTTCAATTAAATACGTCTCCCGGGCCGTACGCCACCCCCTGGAGACACCCCCTTGATCCAGGCACGCGCCATTCGCTCCCCCGAGAAGGCGCACCCCAGCGTGCCCTCCGCGGTGACCATGATGAGTCCTGCTTCACCCCCCAGGCGAACGACCTCTTCGAGGCCCTTCAAGGAAGCCTCTCGAGGAGAGAAGCCTTGTTTGAGACCCTCCAGCGCCTGTCGCGCGAGGGTGGTGCGAATGATGAGCTCGCCCGAACCAGTCGCCGAAACAGCGCCAAGACGGTCATCAGCGTAGGTGCCGCAGCCGATGAGCGGTGAATCACCTACCCGACCAGGTCGTTTCCCCGACATACCTCCGGTGGACGTGCCCGCTGCCAGCCGGCCCCGCGCATCGATGGCCACCGCTCCCACGGTGCCGTGCCCGTGCTCTGGTCGAGTCAGCCGGCGACGGGCTCGCTCGGTGACGAGGGTCGCGGGGTCGACGAATGCGATGCCTTGTGCATGCAGAAATGCCTCGGCCCCGACCCCCACCATCAGGACATGCCCGGAGCGCTCCATGACAACTCGCGCCGCATGGATGGGGTTCTTCACCCTGCGGAGGACGGCGACCGCGCCCGCCGAGAGGCTCGTGCCCTCCATGATGGACGCGTCGAGCTCGACGTGTCCCTCGGAGTTGAGCGCCGCCCCGGTGCCCGCGTTGAACGTCACGTCGTCCTCCATCGCGAGACAGGCGACCTCCACCGCGTCGACCGCGCTCCCTCCGCGCTCGAGTACCGAATAGGCGGCCCGGGCAGCGGTGAGACAGCCGCGCGTCGCGGCCTCCTCGTCGTCATCTCGCAGCCGTGGTCCCACGCCCCCGTGCACGAGAATGGCTGGAATCATCGCCCGCCCTTCTCTTCATTAATCATCGGAACGGAGTAGTCATCCTACAGGTATCGACTCAGCTGCTCGAACTGGACAATGAAGGCTAACCAGGCGAATCGGCTCACGCCAGCGCTTGCAAGGGGCAATCAGCCACTCAACCCACGACACGCCGTATGCGGTCAGCTTGACCAACCGCAGGCAGGCGTTCGCGGGGATCCTTGGACGACTGGCGCGGATATGGCGCGTCCGCGAATGCAGCGTCAGGGGAGGATGCCTCCGTCGACCGCCCGGCAGGACGCCGCCTCGGTGCAGAAGCTCGAGCCGCTGAATTGGCAACACACGGGCTGGGGGGCCGTGCAGTCGCTGCCCGAGGTGCAGCTCCCGGGGAACTTGACGGAGCACTGCTTGCCCGTCGAGTCCACCGTGCTCCGCGGGGCGCAGGCCTGCACCGCCTTCATCTGGTCGCTCTGGAGCGAGACCCGGCTCCCATCGGGGCACACCAGCGTCGCGTTGCCCGACAGGTCCAGGCCGTAGGTGCCCCCGTCGGGGAGCTTGTAGGTGAGCGCGGCGCTGAGCCCCGAGATGGTTGTCTCCGATTGGTAGCAGAGCCGACCATCAGCGCCGTAATACGACGAGAACCCGGCCGACGACGCAGGTGGCGAGGGAAGGTTTGTCGACGTTCCACATGGACATGTGCCCGATGGTCGCGACGTACGTGCGGCTGGCGGCGTCCAGGGTCGCCGTGCCCTCCGACACCCAGCGGCCGGTGCCGTCGTCGAAGCTCCACAGCCCCATCGTGGCGGGAGGCGAGGGCTCACCCTCGGCCACCGGCAACCGAACTTCGAGCTGTTTGCCCGTGGCCAGCGTGGCCCGCTGTCCGTTGGAGCGCACGTCGATGTCCATCATCCCCGCTGACTCCAGCATGGTCGTGCTCGAGCCTGACACCGCGGTGAAGTCGCCGGACACGCCGCGCCGCACCCCCGCCGTCGAGGGGTCGACCCGGGTGACGCGCACCTTGACGGCGCCCACCGCTTGGCCGTCGCGACCCACGAAGGCGTTGGCCGGGGCCTTGATAGACGCGCCACCGCTCCCCTGCACCGTGCCGCCCGAGGCCGCTTCGAGTCGAGTCGTCATCGCCGCTCCTCGTTGGAGTTGGAGAGCCCCCGCGGCCCTATGCTGCTCGCTCGGCAAGGACCTTGCCAGAAGAGCTTTGGGTCACCCCTGGCACCCTTTGGTGAGCCGACGACCAAAGAAGCCAACGAATTCTGAGCCCTGCGAGCCTGCCCAGACGGTCTGAATGGACGGCGAGCCCCGGGTGGTTACCTCTCAATACATGGGTGGCTCACTGCGCATCGCTCGCATCGCGGGCATCGACATCAAGCTTCACTTCACCTTCATCTTCGTGGTGCTGCTGGGCGCCTCTCAATGGGCGCACTTCGGGCCGCGGGGCGCGCTGTTCGGCGTGGTGCTCACCCTCTTGATGTTCGCCTCGGTCACGCTCCACGAGCTCGGTCATTCGCTGGTGGCGCAGGCGTATGGAATCCCCGTGCGAGACATCACCCTGACGCCGCTGGGTGGCATCGCTCAGCTCGGGGCCCGGCCCAAGACGCCGGGGCAGGAGCTCGTGGTGGCGGTGGCTGGGCCGGCGGTCAACGTGGTGATTGCCCTGTGCCTGGCCCTCTTCTCCAGCTGGCACTGGGGCATGGAGCTGCTCTTCTGGCCCCGCTGGGCGTTCGAGGTGTCGCGCCTCGAGCACCCCAACGCCATGACGATGGTGGGCCTGTTGTCGGTGTCCAACCTGTTCCTGGTCGCCTTCAACTTGTTGCCTGCGCTGCCGATGGATGGCGGCCGGGTCTTTCGCGCCCTGTTGACGTGGCCCTTGGGCCTCGAGCGAGCGACGCGGTGGGCGGCCCTGGTCGGCCGTGTCTTCGCGGTCGGCTTCGTCGTGGTGGCGCTCCTCGCCCAGAATGTCGTCCTGGGCCTCATCGGCGTCTTCGTCTTCGTGGCCGCGGGCGCCGAGGTCCGCTCGGTGCGAATGGAGCGCGTCCTCGCCGGGGTTCGCGTGCGTGACGCCCTCAACCCATACGCGCCGCGCTTCGGGCCGGGAACCACGTTGGGTGAGGCGACCCAGGCGCTCGTGTTCACCCCCTACGCAGCCTTCGCCGTGGAGCACTTCGGTCGGCTGGTCGGCGCGGTGAGTCGCGGGGAGCTCGAGCGGGCTCTTCGAGAGCTCGGCCCGTCGGCCTTCGTGGCGGGGGTGATGCGTCGCCAGGTGCCCATCGTCGGCCCAGAGGAGCCGCTCGAGGCCGCTCGACTCAAGATGAACGAGGCCACCACGCCGTACGTGGCGGTGACCGAGGGAGACCTCTTCCTCGGCCTGGTCACCGAGATGGACCTGACCCAGGCGCTCGGCGTCGCCGAACAGCTCCGGCCACCGCGTCCGCGTCGCGTCGCCAGTGCGCACGGTTGGTGACACCCGTCAGCCGTACTTCCTAGGTGACAAAGCCGTCGAGGAGTCGTAGCTCGATCGTCGGACAGCGGAGTTCGACAGGAGAGCTGGACATGAGCGTAGTGCGTGTGGGCATCGAGACCATGGGTCTGGCAGTGCCGGAGCAGTACGTCGACATGGCCGAACTGGCGGAAGCGCGCGCAGTGCCAGCCTCCAAGTACCTCGAGGGCATCGGGCTCAAGCAGATGGCGGTGGCTGGCCCCCACGAGGACACCGTGACGCTCGCCGTGAAGGCCTCGCGCATCGCCCTCCAAGGGTGTGCCCCGTCGGACATCGGGCTGTGCATCGTCGGCACCGAGACCGCGGTGGACCATTCGAAGCCCGTCGCGTCCTTCGTTCAGGGGCTGCTCGGGTTGTCGTCGCACTGCCGAGTCTACGAGGTGAAGCACGCGTGCTACGGGGCCACCGCGGCGCTGATGACCGCGCTCGACTGGATCCGCGCCGGCAGCAACCAGGGGCGCAAGGCCCTCGTCATCGCCTCGGACATCGCCCGCTACGGGCTGCGCACGGCGGGCGAGCCCACCCAGGGTGCCGGCGCGGTGGCGCTGCTCGTCTCGAGCGAGCCCCGGCTGGTGGAGTTCGACACCAAGGTGGGCACCTGCTCCCGTGACGTGATGGACTTCTGGCGGCCCCTGTATTCGAAGGACGCGCTGGTCGACGGGCAGTACTCGGTGACCTGCTACCTCGACGCGCTGCTCGGCGCCTACCGGGCGTGGGGGAGCGAGAACGGCGAGGGGCCGCTGCCGAGCACCGACGCGCTGGCCGCCATCGCCTACCACGTGCCGTACCCGAAGATGGCGAAGAAGGCCCACGAGGCGCTGCGAGGTTTGGAGAAAGACCCCGAGCCGGCCTCGAGCTTCGCGCGGCAGGTGAAGCCCAGCCTGGCGTTGCCGGAGCGGGTCGGGAACATCTACACGGGCTCGATGTACCTCTCGCTCCTCAGCATTCTGGCGACCGATTCGCGGCCGCTCGACGGCCAGCGCCTGGGGTTCTTCAGCTACGGCTCGGGCTCCTGCGCCGAGTTCTGGACTGGCACGGTCATCGAGGGCGCCCAGGCCCGGGTGAAGGCGATGGACCTCGACGGGCTCCTCGGCCGGCGAAGGCGCGTGTCGGTGCCGGAGTATGAGCGCATCATGGGCATCCGCGAGGAGCTCGACACCAAGCCCATCGACGGTGAGAGCACCAGCGGGCTTCGGTACCTCGGCGTGGAGCGCGATCGCCGGATGTACTCGGGGGCCTGAGCGCCCCGGCCGGTGTCGCCGCCTCGGCCCTGCATGCGTCGTCTGGGAGTGCTGGTGCTGGCCTGTGGCGTGGGGTGCTCGTCGCCAACGAAGACGCCGGTGTCGACGCCCGACGCGTCGGCGAGCCCTCCGCCGGAGCCCCGTCGAGCCACCGGGCCGAGCCAACCTAAGCCAGTCCGGCCGACCGAGCCGCCACCGAGCCCTCCGGCGATGGCACCCGATGAGCCGTACGAGGTGGTGCCTCGGCTCGACTCACTGTTGAACCTGGCCCGCGGGGTGATGCACGACGGTGGGGTCCCCGCGGCGGACCACCAAGTCTTCCCTGACCAGTACAGCACCATCGATGGGGTCTTCACCTTTCGAGGAGGGCCCCGGCGAATTGGGGGCGCTTTCGGCACCATTCCCGAGGAGCCGGTCGCGCTGGAGGTCGGCTGGCAGGTGCGCACCGGTGAGGGCGTGGCCCCCTGGTTCGGCGGAGCAGGGTGGACCGGCCAGCCCGCCATCGTCCGTTGGCCCGAGGTCATTCGTCACTCGATGGTTCGTCTGGGGTCCCGGCGCTTCAAGGGAGACCTGGTGGAGGTCATCCAGGGCTCGCTCGACGGCAACGTCTACTTCCTCGACCTCTACACTGGTGCCCGTACCCGGCCGCCGCTCAACACCAGAAACCCCATCAAGGGCAGCGTCTCGGTGGACCCGCGAGGGTACCCGCTGCTCTTCGTGGGGCAGGGCATTCCTCAGCAGGTGCCCATCGGGCTCCGGGTGTACGACCTCATTCGTCACCACGAGGTCTTCTTCCTCGCGGGGCAAGACAGCGACGCGCCACGACAGAGCTGGGGGGCCTTCGACAGCTCGGGGCTGCTCAACCGGCTGACCGACACCTACGTCGTCGGAGGAGAGAACGGCCTCATCTACCTCTTGAAGTTGAACACCAACTTCGACCCCATCACGCTCTCGCTGGCGGTGCACCCGGAGGTGACGCGGTACCGGTACCGGCACCAGCACTCGGCCACCTTCGGGGTGGAGAACTCCCTCAGCGTGGTGCGGAACCTCGCCTTCTTCGGCGACAACAGCGGCCTCATTCAGGCGGTGGACCTCAGGCACTTCACGCCCATCTGGGCCTTCGACGCCGGAGACGACACCGACGCCTCGGTGACGGTGGACCTCGAGGGGGGCCGGCCGGTCCTGTACACCGGCTGCGAGGTCGATCGCACCGGGCCCATTGGCCAGACGCACCTCCGCCGCATCGACGGCCTGACCGGCAAGGTGGAGTGGGACGCCACCCGGAGCTGCCAGGGTGCGCGTACCCCAAAGAAGATTGACGCCGGAGTCTTCGCGACCAACGTGGTGGGCACCGGCGACGTGAGCTCCCTCGTCTTCTTCACCCTGGCCCGCTGTCCAGGCCCGGAGAATGGCGTGGTCCTGGCGCTGGACAAGGCGACCGGGAAGGAGGTGTGGCGCTCCGAGCTTCCGCACTACTCGTGGAGCTCCCCGACCGCGGTGCACACACCCTCGGGCCACACGTACTTGATTCAGGGTGGCATCGGCGGGGTGGTGCGGCTGTTCGACGCCCGCTCCGGGGCCATCGTGGCATCGGTGAAGCTGCGGGGAGACATCGAGGCGTCTCCCGCCGTGTTCGATGACCGAATCGTGCTCGCCACGCGGGGGAACCGCATCTACGGCCTGGTCGTGAAGGGGAAGTGAGCTTTGGGAGCGCTACACCTTCACCTGGAAGCCCAGGCTCACGTCCGAGGCCGCCTGCCCTCCGCGGATGCCCCAGTTCTCCAGCGGCTGCTCGTTGAGCACCACCATGAGGCTCTCCTTCGACGTCGAGGCGTCGCGCTCCAGGTTTCGCGCGATGGCTGCGTAGAGGGCGCGCTTGGCGTCGAGGCTGCGCCCGGCGAAGGCCGATATCTCCACCAGGGTGAAGGAGGGGCCTTTGCTCGATTGGAAGTGCTCGGGCTCGTGCTCGTGGAGAATCTGGTTCGAGTCCTGGGGAGGAATGTGAAAGGCCTCCACCAGCGCCGAGTGGACGGCGGAGAGCAGCGCTTGCCGCTGGGCGAGAGGGCGCCCTTTGATGATGTGGATGTGGACGATGGGCATGAGTGTGGTGTTAGCGCGTTGGCCACCGAGATGGGGCGCACAGAAGGCGTCCTGGCGGAGAGATCAGCCGGCTCGCTCTGAACTGGGAGCGGTTGCGTGGCAGGCTCTCAAGGGGGCGCGTTGGGTGTACTGGCGCCCTCCCAGCCAAGTGCGGGCAGCCCCTCGGCCCGAGGGCTGGTGGCGGAGATCAGGACGACGGCTCCCTGACCCATTGATCACTCTCGCTTTGGTTGGGCCTCCAACGGCTGCGGAAAAGTCGGTTGGCCTTGAGGAGGAACCGGTGCCGGCGGCATCGGATTGGCTCAGGGCCCTGATGCGCCGAAGCTCCGACCGACGAGCTGCTTCAGCGGGGAGCGATGACGAGGTCTCGCTGGCGAGAGACAGACACCTGGCTGATGGCTGGGCCGCCGGCACCAGGCTCACCGGCACTGCGGGCGAGGCCACCCCGAGTCGAAGGCCATTCCCCCCAGTCGTGAGCTGGGCCGACCTCGCGCCCCGCCGCCTCCAGCACCCACCCGGATGAGCCGATGCTGCGTCGGCGAGCAACGAGAGGTGGCTGGTGGGCACGGGTCTCCGAGCCTGTCATCACGGTGTACAAAACAGTACTCCGTGATGACAGGGCCGGGGAGTGACCAGGCCTCGAGGTCAGCACGTTCAAGCCTCGCCGTCCGCAGCGCAGGTCCGGATGAGGCGGAGCCTGTCGAGGCACGCACATCCATCTCGGTGGAGCGAGCGGGCAGCGCCAGGAGCTCTCGGGCGCGGCCGAGCTCCTCGAGCACCGGTCAGCACCGCCTGCCCGGCCCGGGCGAAGCAACGCTCGGCGCCCCAGAATGGCCCGAGAGGAACGATCCCGCGCCGCGCGCTCGTGCTTTTCGCAGTCGACGGACCTTCAGCCGCTCCGCTCGCGCCACGGGCAGGGTGCTCGGGCTCACCCCCTCGGACCCGGTGTCCGACCCGCATTCCCGGTGAACGACCTGATCTGGTGTACTACGCTGACGCACGTGAGCCTCTCCTGGCTGATGCTCCTGGGTTTCGGCGTGCCTGTGGCTCTCATGGCGTGGCTCGACCGTCTGGCTCGGAGGCGGCGCTGATGTACATGGGCCACCTCGCCTTCGCCCTCGCGGCCAAGCGCCTTCGTCCCGAGTTGGGCCTGGCGGTGCTCGCGGGAGCCGTCGCCCTGCTCGACTGGGTCGATGCTCTCAACGGGTTTTTGCCATCACCGCTGAACCAGCTCGCCGGCCAGCTCATCCACACGATTCCCGGGGCGCTGGCCTGCGCCGCGACGGTTGGGCTGGTGACGTGGGTGGTGGGCAGCACCATCGATGCACTCGTGCTCGGTGGCCTCGTCCTCTCGCACCTCGCCACCGACTGGCTCACCAGCGACCTCGACGCCTGGCCACGAGGCCCCGCCATCGGGCTCCACCTGTACCAGTCAAGGAGCCTCGACTTCCTCCTCGAGACCACGCTCCTTGGTATCGGCTGGTGGCTGTACCGCCGGAGCTTGCCGGCCGACGCTCGGTGGAGGTGGCCCAGCTGGGCCATGCTGGTGCTCCTCATCGCCTTCCAGGCCGTCTTCGACTTCGCCACTCGCGTCGGAGCGTGACTCGCGGCTGGAGGCGAAGACGCTGGCGGCGGGCGAACGCGGGGGGCATCCTCATCGCATGCACGTCGTCTCCATCGGAGGAGGACCGGCCGGTCTCACCTTCGCGCTCCTGATGAAGCAAGCCTTTCCGTCGGTGTCCATCGACGTCCACGAGCGAAACCAGGCCGACGACAGCTCTGGCTGGGGCGTCGTCTTCTCCAAGGAAACGCTGGGGAACCTGCGCGAGGCGGACCCCGAGATGTTCTCAGCCATGGAGTCGCGCTTCACCTCGTGGGACGACGTCGAGACGCACGTCGGGGGCGCCACCACCCGCTCCACCGGCCACGGCTTCTGTGGGCTATCGCGGCGAGCGCTCCTGCACGTCCTCCAGGCGCGGTGCCGGAGCCTCGGCGTGGGGCTCTCCTTCGGCTACGAGCAGTCACCCACGCCGCTGCCCGAGGCCGACCTGGTGCTGGGCTGTGACGGCGTCAACAGCGCGGTGAGGGAGGCGTACCGAGCCGACTTTCAGCCGAGTCTCGACTGGCGAAAGTGCAAGTTCATCTGGCTGGGCACCACCCAGCCGCTCTCGGCCTTCACCTTTCACTTCTGCCCCACGCCCCACGGCCTCTTTCAGGTGCACGCGTACCCGTTCACCCACGAGCCCATGGCTCCATCGGGCGCTCGTGGCACCTTCATCGTCGAGTGCCGCGAGGAGGTGTGGCGGGCCGCGGGGCTCGACGCGATGACCGAAGCCGAGTCGGTGGCGTACCTCGAACGGCTGTTCGCGCCCCAGTTGTCAGGGCATCGGCTGTGCGCCAACCGCTCGCCGTGGCGCACGTTCCCCACCATCACTTGCGCGACCTGGGTGCGCGGGCCACTGGTGCTGATGGGCGATGCGGCCCACACGGCGCACTTCTCGATCGGCTCGGGCACCAAGCTCGCGATGGAAGATGCCATCGCGCTGGTGGCTGCCTTTCGCGAGGTCGGCCTCGATGTGCCCCGAGCGCTCGGCCGCTACGAGGAGCGTCGCCGGCCCGAGGTGGCGCGCATCCAGCGGGCGGCCCAGACGAGCCTGGAGTGGTTCGAGAACGCTCAGCGCTACGTCGGGCAGCCCCCAGCGCAGTTCACCTTCAACCTGATGACGAGGAGCCGGCGCATCACCTGGGCGAACTTGAGGACCCGCGACGCGAAGCTGGTGAGAGCGGCCGACCTCGACTTCGCCCGACGACACGGCGCGGTGCTCAAGGCCGATGGGACGGCGCCGCCTCCGCTGTTTGCTCCACTTTCGCTCCGGGGGCTGGAGCTCGAGAACCGAGTGGTGGTCTCTCCGATGTGTCAGTACTCGGCGACCGACGGCGTACCCAACGACTGGCACCTGGTACACCTCGGGGCGAGGGCGGTGGGTGGCGCGGCGTTGGTGATGACAGAGATGACCGACGTGTCGGCCGAGGGGCGCATCACCCGTGGCTGTACCGGGCTGTGGAACGACGCTCAGGCCGCGGCGTGGAAGCGCATCGTCGACTTCGTGCACGAGCGCACGTCGGCCAAGGTGGGCCTCCAGCTCGCCCACGCAGGGAGGAAGGGCTCGTGTCAGCTGCCCTGGGAAGGAGACGGCCCGCTGGGAGCCCACGAGCGGCCGTGGGAGACGCAGGGCCCGTCGGCCCTGCCCTTCGCGCCGGGCTGGCCCACGCCGCGGGAGATGACGGTCGAGGACCTGGCCCGCGTGAAGGAGGCCTTCGTCACGGCGACCCTGCGCGCCTCGCAGTGTGGCTTTGACGTGGTGGAGCTGCACATGGCCCACGGATACTTGCTGTCGAGCTTCCTCTCGCCATTGTCCAACCGTCGCACCGACGCCTACGGAGGGAGTCCCCAGAAGCGGCGGCGCTACCCGCTCGAGGTCTTCGAGGCCGTGCGCCGGGCCTGGCCTGCCATGAAGCCGCTGTTCGTGCGGGTCTCGGCCACCGACTGGCTCCCCGAGGGCCAGACCGTGGAGGAGACGGTGGCGCTGGCGGTGGAGCTCAAGGCCCTCGGCTGCGATGTGGTGGACGTGTCGAGCGGAGGCAACGTCGCCGAGTCGAAGCCTCAGTTCGGACGGATGTTCCAGGTGCCATTCGCCGAAGCCGTGAAGCACGGGGCTGGCATCACCGTGATGGCGGTGGGCGGCATCATGAGCGCGGATCACGCCAACACCATCATCGGGGCTGGCCGGGCGGACCTCTGCGCGCTGGCCAAGGAGCACCTGTCGGACCCCTCGCTCGTGCATCGCCACGCCCAGGAGGAAGGCGTGCAGCTCCCGCACTGGCCCCGGCAGTACGCCGCCGTCGCTCCTCGGTGACGCTGGTCCGCATCGAGCGCCACTCCGTCGAACCGACTCCCTGAACCGTCGTCGAAGCGCCGGCTCCGCGCGCGCATTTGACACCGCTCCGTGGATGTTGTTACCATTATCAATGTACAAGTGCACAAATTAGTAACGCGCGTGCGAACGGAATCACCATGTCCAAGAAAGTCATCGTCATCGGCGCTGGCGTCGCTGGTCTGAGTGCCGGCTGCTACGCGAGCATGAATGGGTACGAGGTCGACGTCTTCGAAGCCCACACGATTCCCGGAGGCCTCTGCACTGCCTGGCGAGTCGACGGCTTCCTCTTCGACGGCTGCATCGAATGGCTGACGGGCTCAGGGCCGGCGAGCCCGTTTCACCAGCTCTGGGAAGAGGTCGGCGTCATCCAGGCCCACACCTTCATCGATCGCGAGGTGTACTCGGTCACCACCGGAACCGACGGCCGCTCGGTGGCGCTGTGGGCCGACCCCGACCGGCTCGGGCAGGAGCTGCGGGAGCTGTCTCCCCAGGACGCGGGCGTCATCGGCGAGCTGTGCGGGCTGGTTCGAGAGATGCGCCGGGCTCGCTACCGGGTCGACCACGCCGATGAGCTGCTCGGCTTCTGGGGCACACTCAAGATGATGCGCGACGGCTGGCCGGCCCGGAAGCTGTGGGCCACCTGCACCAGCACGACTGTGCGCGACTTCGCCCAGCGGTTTCGCGATCCGCTCCTGCGACTCGCCATGGCCTCGAGTCTCCCCGAGCAGTTGCCCCTCGTCGCGCTCGTCATGGCCCTCGCCGACCTCGCCAACCATGCGGCAGGGTACCCGCTGGGAGGCTCGCTCCCCGTCGCTCAGACGATGGCCGGTCGCTGCGCCTCACTGGGCGGCCGGGTCCACCTTCGGGCTCCGGTGAAGCGGGTGCGGGTCGAGGCCGGGCGGGCCGTGGGCGTGGAGCTCGCCAGCGGCCAGTTGGTGGAGGCTGACGTGGTCATCGCCGCGGGCGACCTCCGCGCGACGCTCGACCAACTCCTGGAGGGAGCCTTTCCTTCGCCGGCGCACGAGGAGCTCTTCGCCACCCGAGAACTGCTCCCCTCGCTGAGCTACGTGTCCTTCGGGCTCAGCCGCCCACCCGTGTTGGATCGACGCGACGCGGTCACCTACCGTCACGCCCTCGAGCGCCCGGTGACGCTGGCGGGGCACACCATCGACGTCCTCCGGTGGAAGAGCTACGCGCGCGACCCATCGATGGCTCCGCCCGGCAAGACGGTTCTCATCTCGACCGTCGACTCGCCCCATGCCCTGTGGCAGCAACTCAAGTTGGAGCCCCAGCGCTACACCCGGGCCAAGGTCGAGCTGGCCGAGGGGCTCAAGGCGTTGCTCGAGGCACCGATGCCTGGCTTCGGAGGCCTGGTGGAGACCGTCGACGTGGCCACGCCACTCACCTTCGAGCGGTACACCGCCAACCATCAGGGGCGATTCATGACGTGGCTTCCGCGGATCAGCGCGCGGCCACCGAAGCCCGTGCCCAGGCGAGTGCCAGGTGTCTCGGGGCTCTACCTCGCAGGCATGTGGGTCTCCCCACCTGGAGGGCTCCCCAACGCGCTCAAGTCAGGCCGAGAGGCGGTGGAGCTCCTCTGCCACGCCGAGGGCGTGCCGTTTCGCACTGAGCGAGGTCCCTGTGCCTCGGGGAGCGGCGCGTCGTGCTCGATTTCGGGTCCTCGTCTCACGTCCGGGAAACGCGGCGCACAATGAGAACATTCAGTGTTCCCACTATGCGAGTGGTTCAAGCAAGGCGGGAAGAAGCGCCTTGATGGGGGCGGGCGGGATGCTTGCCCGTCCTCATGGGCGAGCCCAACCAGCCCCTCGATCATGGAGCCAGGTGAGCGAGGGTCCCCGGCAACGTCACCAATGGTACCATTCGCGGGCCTCGCGGCAGCTGTTCAACCAGGGTGCTGTTGCTGGGGACCTGGCTCTCAGTTCGTCGGGGACAATCACCTGCCGTGCAATGGGGCTGGTCTGACCAGAGTCTCGACTAGATGGCAGCCCGCTCTACGCACGCTTCACGCAGCGTTGGCGCGGTGAGGGACGCGGAGACCTGCTTGACGACCTCCGCCCCCAGGAACGCCGCGGCAACCATGAAGGCCGCCGAGAGGGGGCCCATGAACCCGACCTGGCCCCCGAAGTTGGAGGTCATGGTCCCCGCGACCCAGCACACCTGCCAGGGCCCCACCGGCGCCGAGCGGTTCATCCGTCGAGTGAGGTCGAAGGGCTTGATGAGATTTAGGAGCGGAATGAACCAGGCGAACACCGCATTGCCGGGCGTCTCGGTCACCGGGCGGCCGAGGGCCTGCGCGTACCTCACGGCGAGGTGGAACCACTTGAGGAACGCGATGATGGTTCCGATGAAGAGCGGAAGGAAGAGGGCCCCGACGGTCCCGACGACGGCCCGGAGTGCCGTCCCCGCCCCAGCGACTCCGTCCACCCGCAGGATGGCGAGGCAGAGGTGGACTGCCCCCATCATGTACAGCCCGCTCCTCGCCACCGACGCGGGGCGCCCCAGCGGCGGGAGCTCCGCGAGCCGGCGCTTCTCGCAGGAGGGACATAGCCGCTCTCCCGAGGTGACTCCGAGGCACCCCACACACCCGAAAAGGCCGCAACGTTCACAGGTGCCCACCGCCACTTGGTCCGGGTGGACCGTGCACATCGTCTCCTGCATCATGCGTGTTCGCTCCCTCCGACACACCATCGCATGGGAGGTGTGTCGCGGCACGGACGGAGAGGAGCCCGGGCTCGAATCTCACGGGAGCGTCGCACCGTCATACGTCGCCACATCGCCGCGTAGCAGCTGATGGTTCCGCCCCGAGCTCGCCCCGCTCCCGACCGCGGCTGTTTCCTCCTTCAACCCATCCGCGCGAAAGTCGAGGCAGCTCCCAGCCCCCCGATTATCCTCTCCGGGCCATGTCCCGACACCCCTTGGCAGGTCAGCCTGCTCCGTCCTCGATGTTGGTGAATGTTCCTCGCCTCGTCACTGCGTACTACGCGGAGGTGCCCGACGTGAGCCTCCCGGGAGAGCGGGTGGCCTTCGGTACCTCCGGGCACCGCGGCGTCTCGCTGAACCGGAGCTTCAACGAAGCGCACATCCTCGCCGTCTCGCAGGCGGTCGCCGAGTATCGCAAGGCCCAGGGGTATTCCGGCCCGTTGTTCGTCGGCATCGACACGCACGCGCTGTCCGAGCCGGCGCTCGTCTCGGCGCTCGAGGTGTTGATTGCCAATGACGTCGAGGTGCGGGTGCAGCCCCTCCAGGGTTACACGCCGACGCCCGCGGTGAGCCACGCCATCCTCGCCTTCAACCGGGGTCGAACGTCGGGGCTGGCCGACGGAGTCGTCATCACGCCTTCGCACAATCCACCCGACTGTGGAGGCTTCAAATACAACCCTCCGAACGGTGGTCCGGCTGACACCGACGTCACCTCGCTCATCGAGAAGCGGGCCAACGAGCTCCTCGGGCAAGGCAATCGGGAGGTGAAGCGAGTGAGCTGGGCACGGGCGCGCTCACAGGCCAAGACACACGACTTCATCGGTCCCTACGTGGAGGACCTCTCACAGGTGCTGGACCTCGCCGCGGTCGCCTCGAGTGGGCTCAAGCTGGGGGTCGACCCGCTCGGTGGGGCCAACGTCGCCTACTGGGAGCCAATCGTCGCCCGCTACGGGCTCAACCTCGAGGTGGTGAACCCGCGGGTGGATCCGACGTTCTCCTTCATGCCGCTGGACCACGACGGGAAGATCCGCATGGACTGCTCGTCGCCCTTCGCNNATGAACCCCAACCACTACCTCGCGGTGGCCATCTGGTACTTGTTCCAGCATCGGCCAGGCTGGTCCAAGGTCGCCGGAGTCGGGAAGACGCTCGTATCGAGCGCCATCATCGACCGCGTGGCCGCGCACCTCGGGCGCCGGCTCGTGGAGGTGCCCGTGGGCTTCAAGTGGTTCGTCCCCGGCTTGAGCGACGGGAGCCTCGGCTTTGGCGGTGAGGAGAGCGCGGGAGCCTCGTTCCTTCGCCTCGACGGCACGACCTGGACCACGGACAAAGACGGCCTGCTCCTCGGGCTGCTCGCCGCGGAGATCACCGCGAAAACGGGGAAGGACCCATCGAAGCTGTACGCCGAGCTCACCGAGCGCTTCGGTGCCCCGTGCTATGAGCGCATCGACGCGGCAGCGACTCCCGCGCAGAAGGCCGTTCTGGGCAAGCTCAAGCCCGAGGCGGTCAAGGCCACCACGCTCGCGGGCGACGCCATCACCGCCAAGCTCACCCGGGCTCCGGGAAACGACGCCTCCATCGGCGGGCTCAAGGTCGTCACCGAGCAGGGCTGGTTCGCAGCGCGGCCCTCGGGTACCGAGGATGTGTACAAAATTTACGCGGAGAGCTTCCGCGGCCCAGACCACCTCGCTCGGATTCAGGTCGAGGCCCAGGAGATGGTTGGCGCGGCGTTCTCTGGCGCCTGAGTCCCGCGGCGGATCCACTGGTGAAGAAGGACAAATTCTGTCCATTTTTCACCACTCGCTCTCGTCTCCCGGCCCCGCCGATGCTCCAGTCCGCTCCCGGAACCCGCAACGCCGGAATAGACGCCCTCCGTGGGCTCTCCATTGGCCTGGTGGTGGCGCACCATGTCGGCCTCCGCGTTCCACTCAAGGGCGGAGTGCTCTCGAGCGTGCTCCCGACGTGGGTCCTCGACGCCCTCGTCTTCAACGGCTACGAGGCGGTGTTCGTCTTCTTCGTCGTCTCCGGGTTTCTCATCGCGTCGAACAGCATGGCGCGCTGGGGCCGCCTCGCCGACCTGGACCTCAGGGAGTTCTACCTCCGCCGGGCCGCGCGCATCCTGCCGAGTCTGGTGACGCTGGTGGCAGTGCTCAGCCTTCTGCACCTCTCCGGCGCGAACGACTACGTCATTTCACGGCCCGGTCAGTCGCTCCCTCGCGCAGCCGCGGCGGCGCTCGGGTTTCATCTGAACTGGTACGAGGGGAACACAGGCTATCTCCCGGGGAACTGGGACGTGCTCTGGTCGCTCTCCATCGAGGAGGCCTTCTACCTCGGGTTCCCTCTGGTCTGCGTCGTGCTTCGTCGCGACGCGGTGCTGGTCGTCGTTCTGGCCCTGCTCGCCCTCTCCCTGCCGCTCACCCGGGCCGCGCTCGCCAGCAATGAGCTCTGGCAAGAGAAGGCCTACCTGCCGGGGCTGGCCGCCATCGCCGTCGGTGTGCTCATGGCCATCATCGCGCGGCGCCTCCCCAGGCCCAACCTCCGAGTCGTGTCAGTGATGAGAGTGCTCGGCCTGATGGGCGTGGGCTCCGTGCTCTGCTTCGAAGGCTGGCTGTGGCGCTTCCTCGCCGATGGAGCCATGTTGCTGCTCACCGTGTCCGCGGGCGCTCTGGTGCTCGCGCTGCACTGGGGCGCTTCTTCAATCCCTCGACCGTTTCCCGGCTTGCGTCCGCTGCGCTCTCTGGGCCGCCTGAGCTACGAAATCTACCTGACCCACATGTTCATCGTGTGGCCCATCGTGCGTGCCTTCAAGGCGAGTGGTGGCGACGCCCGCTGGAGCTTCGTGTGGTACGTTCCGGCCTTTGGGCTCTCCTGGTCGCTGGGGTGGCTCGTCGCCCGGTATCTCTCGGTTCCGAGCGAAGGTGCGCTCCGGAGGTGGCTGCTCGGGGCGCGAACCCAGCCCGCGGCGTGACGCTACGAGCGCAGCACCAGGAGCCTCGGCTCGGTCATGTCTTCGATGGCGTAGCGCACGCCCTCCCGGCCCAGGCCCGACGACTTGACCCCGCCGTAGGGCATGTTGTCCACCCGCCAGCTCGGCACGTCGCCGACGATGACGCCCCCCACTTCGAGCTCGTCCCAGGCCTGCAGCGTGTGGGCGAGTGAATCGGTGAACACGCCCGCCTGGAGGCCATACTTCGAGGCGTTCACCTCCTTGAGCGCCTCGTCGAAGCGGGAGAAGCGCGACAGCACGACGACGGGCCCGAAGACCTCGTCGCTCACCACGCGCTCCGAGGTCGGCACGTCCTCGAGCACCGTGGGCTCCATCATCACCCCGTGCCGCTGGCCCCCGCAGAGCACCCGGCCTCCCGCCGCGCGGGCGCTGTGGACCCACCGCTCGATGCGGGTGGCCTCGCTCTCGTCGATGATGGGGCCGATGAAAGTGTCCTCCGACTTGGGGTCTCCCGACTTGAGCGCCTTGACGGCGGTGACGAGCTGCTCCCTGAGGCGCTCGTACAGCGACTCGTGAACCACGATGCGCTGCACGCTGATGCAGCTCTGCCCCGACTGGTAGAAGCCGCCGAAGACGAGGCGCTCCACCACGTATTGGAGCCGGTGGCCTTGGTCTTCGTCGACCACGCAGGCGGCGTTCCCTCCGAGCTCCAGCACGACCTTCTTCGCGCCAGCCTTCGCCTTCAAGTCCCACCCCACTGCTGGCGAGCCGGTGAAGGACAACAGCTTGAGCCGCGGGTCCGTGGTGAACAGCTCGGCACCAGCGCGGTGCGCGGGAAGAATCGAGAAGGCTCCCTTGGGCAACTTCGTCTCGGCCAGCACCTCCCCGATGAGAAGCGCTCCCAGGGGGGTACGGCTCGCCGGCTTCAGGACCCACGGACAGCCAGCGGCGATGGCCGGGGCGACCTTGTGGGCAGCGAGGTTGAGCGGGAAGTTGAACGGGCTGATGAGCGACACCGGCCCGATTGGGACTCTGGTGCACAGGCCGCGGCTGCCTCTCGCGCGCGGAGTGATTTCCAGGTTCAGCAGCTCGCCCTCGACGCGGGTCGCCTCGCCTGCCGCCTCGCGGAACGTGTCGATGAGCCGCGTCACTTCGCCCCTCGCGTCGCGGATGGGCTTGCCTGCCTCGACGCACAGCACCGAGGCGAGCTCCTCGAACCGCTCGGTGAAGCGCGCCACGCAGTGCAGGAGAATGTCCCGACGCTCATAGGGTGGAACTCGGCACATCGCCTCGGCCGCCCCCACCGCCGCGCTGATGGCCGAGTCGATGGCCGTCGCATCGGCGAGCGCCACCTTGGCGACTGGCTGTTGGGTGTACTTGTCGGTCACCTCGAGCGCTTCGTTGGCGAAGACGGGCTCGTTGGCGAGGAAATAGGGCCAGCGGGTCTTGAGCGTCGGCATAGCCGGCCAGCCTACAGCCAGCTCGGTCAGCGAGCGCCAGGTCAATGGCACGGCCCCGTGACGCAGCCCGGTACGGGTTGACCCTTACGAGGCCGACCTGATTCCCCGGAACGGCCGTACGCTCGTAGCGTCTGTGGGTTGCCTCACCCCCGCCTCAGGGAGCCCCATGGACGCCAGTGCCCTTCGTTTTCTCGTCGTCGACGATAGCGAGTTGATGAGGAAAGTCATTCGCGACGTATTGAGTCGGCTCGGTCTGGATGATGTCGACGAAGCAGTCGATGGAGTCGACGCCCTGAGGCTGTGCCGGTTGACGCGGTACGACCTCGTGGTGACGGACCTCTCGATGCCGAGGCTCAACGGCATCGACCTCCTCCGCGCGATTCGCGTGATGCCGGGGCGCGAGCACACCGCCGTGCTGCTCGCCTCGTGCTTCCTCAGCAAGAGAGACATTCGAGAGGCGCGCTCGGCGGGGGTCGATGGGTTCTTGCCCAAACCCTTCATCGAGGCGCCGCTCACCGAGCAGGTCACCGCCGTGCTCGAGCGCCTTCGTCGGGTCTCTTACGTCCTCGAGTTGGGCCGCGGTGCGTCGGTCGATCGGCGCGCCGAGCCCCTGCTCGCCGCCGCGTCGGCTGGGCGCTGAGGGCGGCGCGGACCAGGCCTCGGTCGCCGCCTTGGCTTCATCCCCCGCTGGAGAGGAGGAGCTCCTCGTCGCTGGCTCCACCTTGAATGCCTGGGTTCGAGTCGTCGGTGTCCCAGCCGAGGACCGAGAAGCCAGCGGGCAGAGCAGCGCCGAGACACTGGACAGTCCGTGGCGGTGCGCCGATTCCGTCGCCGTCGGCATCCCTGTACAGAACGACCCAGCGCCACCGCCCGGGCGCGGTGTCGTCACAGTCGTTGCCCTTCGCCGAGACGCGGTAGGGGTCGGGCAGGGTGCCCGCGGTGCAGGCCGTGCCGCTCTCGGGCACGGTGAAGCCATCGCCATCGACGTCCACGAATCCATAGCTCAGTTGCAACCAGTGGCTCGCGTCGTCGGGTGCACAGTCTGACCCCGATGCGGCGTAGCCGGTTGGCAGCGACCCGGCCGTGCAGAAGCTCACCGCCGAGCCGGCGCCTGCGCCGTCGCCGTCTGCGTCTGCGAAGCCGACCAACGCGCGAAACACAGTGGAGTTGGTATCATCGCAGTCTGGGCCTTTGCCCGCCGTCGAGAGGTATCCCGCCGGTGGCTGTGTGCCGAAACAAACCGTCCCCCACTGGCTCACGGTGTAGCCGTCGCCGTCAGCGTCACGGAAAGAATAGGCCAGCTCGCTCCAGCGAGTGGGGTCGCCGGGGGCGCAGTCTCCGGCCTTCTCGGCGTAGCCTGTTGGCAACGAAAAGCCGCTGCAGATCAGGAACGACGCTCCGGCTCCGAAGCCGTCACCGTCGGCGTCGACGTAGCCTTGAAGGAGCGTGAAGACCGCCGGATTCCAGTCATCGCAGTCATCGCCCTTCGCCTCGACGCCGAAGGGTGGTGCCAAAGCCCAGCCCGAGCAGACCAGACCGTACTGCGCCCGGGTGTAGCCATCTCCGTCGCGGTCCACGGAGGAATAAGTGAGGAGCTGCCAGGTCGTCGAGTCGTGAGGCGAGCAGTCACCCCCGGAGGCGACATACCCAGCGGGCAGCGCTTGGCCCGTGCAGAGCGAGACAGGCGGGCCTGCACCGACGCCGTCTCCGTCGAGGTCGGTATACCCGTCGAGGCGACGGTAAGCCGACGGGTTCAGGTCATCGCAGTCGTCGCCCCACCAGGCAGTGTCGCGGTAGCTCTCCGGGAGGGCGGCCCCTGAGCACACCACGCCCTCGCTCGCCACCGTATACCAGTCGTGGTCCACGTCACGGTAATGGTAGGGAAGCTCGCGCCACCGAGAGGGGTCGTCGGGTGCGCAGTCTCCGGTGACCGAAACGAAACCCTGACCTGGGTCGAAGCCTCCGCACACCTGCACCTCGCCCCCAGCGCCGACGCCGTCGCCGTCGGTGTCGACGAAGGCCGTCACCGAGCGGGTGCGGGCTGGATCCGTGTCATCACAGTCGCCGTCCTCCCGCGCATAGCCTGGTGGGAGCGCCCAGCCGGTGCAGATGGTCACCGCCGGGCCCGCGCCCAACCCGTCGCCGTCGGCGTCAAGGAAGACAGTCTCGAGGTGCGTCGGGGTTGGGTTCTCGTCGTCACAATCGCGGGCCATCACTGAATACCCGTCTGGCACTCGTGCGCCGATGCAGAGCGTCAAGGCTGGACCCGCGCCCAGCCCGTCGCCGTCGGCGTCTCGGTAGACAACGCGGTTCTGCCAGACGAGTGGGTTCTGGTCGTCGCAGTCTTGGTCGGCCGCGAAGCCGTCGCCGTCGACGTCGATCACCGGGTCTGGCGAGCTCGGACGCGAGCCGTCACAGGCGACCACGGCGAGTGCAAGCCCAATGAGCGCGGGGCGCATGAGGAGCATTACGGTGCGACGCGGGCCAGCTTGCAAGACACCCCATACTGGGTGAGCTGAGTTATCGAAAAGGTGTATTGACCAGGCTTGCTCATCGCGAGCAACGCCTTGCGCTCGCAGCCGCTCAGTTGGGCGTCGCCCAAAGGGGCGGATGAAACGAAGTACACCGAGTGGCTGCTGGGGGCCGACTCGCCTTCCAGAACCCCGGTCACCGTCAAGGTGATGCTATTCAGGTCGACAGCGTCGACGGTCGTAAATACATACCGGTTCGGTGCTGTTTGGGCCACCGCGCCCCCTGCGAGAAGAACCCCGGCCATCACCATCACTGCCCACGCTACTCGCCTCATTGCCCCTCCGGTTTCGATAGGAGCACCTTCGTATTGGACGCAAACCGAGTCAAGCCCGAGTCGTCAATCTCGGGTTCTGAGAATGTGGCCACACTGGAGGTGTCGTCTTCCATCCACCTGATGGGGCGTGGGTAGAGTCGGGCATGCTGATGGGTCTCCACACCTGGCTCGACCTCGTGTACTCGGAGCCGTTGTTCTTCGAGGTGGTGGTCGTGACGTCGTTGGTCGCGCTCGGGGCCTTCATCGTCTTCTCGGTGCCGATGACCGCCCTGATGGTGTGGACCCCTCGTTGGCTCGAGCCGTACCGCATTCAGCCCAGGCGGCCCGACTTCCGTCAGCTCATCAGGGCGTCGGCGTGGCATCTGGTGCGGAACTTCGCCATCGCCTTTGTCGCGAGCTGCGCGGCCTGGCCGCTGTTGCGTGCGAGCGCGATCCACGCTGGGCCCGTGGCACCGGGGTGGCTCGTCGCCCTCGAGGTGGGGACCTTCGTCTTCCTCGACGACTTCCTCTTCTACTGGGCCCATCGGTGGCTACACGAGAGCCGGTGGCTGTACCGGAAGGTGCACAGGGTCCACCACCTGGCGACGACGCCGATCGCCCTGGCGGGCAACTTCATGCACCCCGTCGAGTTCCTCATCATCTCGACGCTCGTCTTCGTCGGCCCGGTGCTGGTGGGTGCGCACGTGGTGACGCTCTGGGTGTGGGTCGTCGTGCGTCAGTGGGAGGCGGCGTGGCACCATTCGGGGCTGACCCTTCCGCCGAGGGTGTTGCGGTGGGTTCCGCTCTACGACGGGCCGGCGCACCACGACTTTCACCACTCGAAGTTCATCGGCAACTACGCCGGGTTGTTCTCGTACACGGACCGCCTGTTCGGGACCGAGTCGAAGCGTTTCCGGGAATTCCTCGCGACGGGGTTGACGGCGACGGCGGCGATCGACGACCCGTATGCCTCGGGCGAACGGTAGGCCTCGCGGAATCCGTTCTCGTCAGCGAGGCGCGCTTTCCCTAGCGAAGTTTGCCCTCGAGTTTGGCAGAAGCACCTCCATCGACTCGAGGCGAGCACTCCAGCTCTCGGTGGCCGGCTTCCTCGCCCTTCTGGCGGGCTGGGCCTGGTACGTCCACGTCGACGACTCCGACGCCTGGCTCTACCGCACCGTGGTGCGCAACATGGTGGCCGACAACACCTGGCTCGACCTGCGCTACCTGCCCTCGGTGCACCCGAAGTTCCGCGAGCACCTGCCCTTCGGCTTTTGGCCCTACGCCCTCGCGCAGCGCGTCTCTGACCTCGGGCCCATCGTGCTGGGTTGGCTGGCTTCGGTGGCGACGCTCGGCCTCTTGGCTCGGAGGAGCCTGTTGGCCGCCTTCTTCCTCTGCACCACGGCGAGCTTCTTCGAGCTGGCGGCGACGGCGCGGTTAGACCAACTCCTGGTGCTGGCGACCACCGCCGGAG
>PMBV01000229.1 GCA_003153055.1 Myxococcales bacterium | reverse complement strand
AAGGTGGCGGTGGCCCGCTTCACCCGGACCTTGGGCACGATGATCAGCTCAGGCGTGCCGATCCTCGATGCCCTCGATGTCACCGCGAAGACCGCCGGTAATCGCACCATCGAGAAGGGCATCATGTACGTCAAGGTGAAGATCTCGGAAGGCAAGAACATCGCCGGCCCCCTCGCCGACACCAAGGTCTTCCCCTCGATGGTGGTGCAGATGATCGGCGTGGGCGAGGCCACCGGCGCGATGGATCAGATGCTGGGGAAGATCGCCGACTTCTATGACGACGAGGTGGACAACTCCGTCGCGAACCTCACCTCGCTCATCGAGCCGATCATGATGGTGTTCCTCGGCGGGGTGGCGGGTGGCTTCCTCATCGCCATGTACCTCCCGATCTTCACCATCGCCAGTGCCATCAAGTAGCGCCCCGACTGGCCAAGCACTGCGGGTCAGGCTGTTGTGGTTGACGCTGTTTCGGACCGTGCTCGCGGCGTCGTTGTTGACTGTCCTCGCCTTTCAGTCGTCGATGCGGACGAAGGCCGAGCCAGCGGCGGCGCCCGAGTACGTCTCGTTCGCGCTGCTCGCGATGGTCTTCGCCGTGACGCTGGTCACCAGCGTGCTGCTCCGGCTGGGAGTGGTTCGCCGGTCGGCCGGGTGGACCCACGTGCTGTTCGATGTGACCCTGTCGGCCATCGTGGTGTCGATGACGGGCGGGGCCGAGTCTCCTTTCGCCTTCCTGTTCCTCCTCGCCATCATCGGCGCGGCCATCTTGCTGGGCCGGGCGGGGGCGCTCATCTCGGTGGCGGGGTCGATGCTGGCGATGGCGCTCATCACGACGCGCCCCTGGCAAGGGGAGGCGACCTGGCGGGCGTTCGATCTCGCGACCCACCTCGCGGCCCAGGGCCTCATCGGCTTGCTGAGCGCCTACGCGGCCGAGCAGATCCTCCGCTCCGAGCGAGGTCGGTCAGCCAGCGAAGAGGATCTCAAGCGTTTGACGGTGCTCCATCGGCAGATCGTCACCGCGCTCCCGGCTGGGGTCCTCACTTGCGACCAGCAGGGCCGAGCGACCTTCGTCAACCCCGCGGCCCAGGCGATGCTCGGCGTCGATCCGCCCCCGGCTACCATCGAGCGGCTCGTGAGCGGGGCCCGCGACGTGCGGCGCCAGGAGCTCAGGGTCCATACGCATCGAGGTGAGCGGATCCTCGGCCTGTCCAGAGTGTTGTTGTCCGATGAGGGAGGAACGCTGGTCGTCTTTCAAGACCTCACCGAGCTCAGGCGCCTGGAGTCGGAGCTCGAGCGCATCGATCACCTGGCGTCGCTGGGGCGGGTGTCTGCGCAGCTCGCCCACGAGATCCGCAACCCCCTGGCGGCCATGCGGGGCGCGGCGCAGATGCTCGAGGCCGACTCGGGCGCCCAGGCGCGGCTGGCCGGGCTCATCGTCAGGGAGGCCGATCGCCTGGCGGCCTTGGTCGACGCGTCGCTTCAGCTCGCCCGGCCCCCGCCTCCGAGTCTCACGCTGACCCGACTCGATGAGATCGTCGCCGAGACCGTCGAGATGCTCAGGTCCGATCCCTCCTTGGCCTCCGTCGAGGCGGAGCTGCGGGCCGTCGAGGCGAACGTGGACGTCGGGCAACTGCGGCAAGTGATCATCAACCTGTTGCGCAACGCCGCCGCCGCGGTGTACCTGGGCGGGCGAATCAGGGTGCGGACGCTGGAGCTCGACGGGCGGGCGCGCATCGACGTCTGGGACAGCGCCGGAGCGGTGGCCGAGGACGACCGCGAGCGCATCTTCGAGCCGTTCTTTTCCCGGAGCCAGTCGGGCACGGGGCTTGGCCTGTCGACGGTGCGGTCCATCGTGCATGCTCACGGTGGGCAGGTCTCGGTGAGCTCCAGCCCCGCCGATGGGACGACGTTCAGCGTGGTGCTTCCAGCTCCTTCGAGGTGATGACCGTGGCGCACGTGTTGGTGGTCGATGACGAGCAGTCGATGCGGGAGGTGCTCGAGCTCCTCCTCGGCCGCGCCGGATACGCGGTCGAGACGGCTGCGAACCTGGCCGAGGCCCGCGGGCACCTCGAGGGGGGCACCATCGACCTGGTGATCAGCGACTTTCGCCTTGGCAAGGAATCAGGGCTCGACGTGCTCAAGGCGTCGGTCCGTGCCAGCTCTCACCCCGAGGTGATCATCATCACCGCGTTCGGAACGCCGGCCTCGGCGGTCGCGGCGATGCGGCAGGGGGCCTACGATTACATCGCCAAGCCCTTCGACAACGACGAGCTGCTGTTGCTGGTCGAGCGGGCTCTCGAGAAGCGCCGCCTCTCAGAAGAGAACCAGCGGCTCAAGGCCGGCTTTCCCTCGCCACCGCTCATCGGCAAGAGCGCGGCGATTCGCGAGGTCTGGTCGCTCATCGAGAAGGTGGCGCCCACCCGCTCGACGGTGCTCATCACCGGCGAGTCGGGCACTGGCAAAGAGGTGGTGGCGCGGGCGATCCATCGGAACAGTCAGCGGGGAGCCGCCCCCTTCGTCGCCGTCAACTGCGCCGCCCTCGCCGAGGGGGTGCTCGAAAGCGAGCTGTTCGGGCACGTGCGAGGGGCCTTCACTGGCGCCCATGCAGATCGAGTCGGCATCCTGGTCTCGGCGGGAGACGGCTCGGTGCTGCTCGACGAGATCGGCGAGCTGTCGGCGGGCACCCAGGCGAAGCTCTTGAGAGTGCTCCAGGAGCGGAGGGTGCGGCCGGTGGGGAGCTCGCGGGAGGTTCCCTTCGAGGCCCGAGTGCTGGCGGCCACCAACCGGGATCTCGAGGTCGAGGTGAAGGCCGGCCGCTTCCGGCAGGACCTGCTCTTTCGCCTCAACGTGATCGCCCTTCAGGTGCCGCCGCTGCGAGCGCGTCGAGAGGACATCGCTCCCCTCGCGAGCCACTTCCTCGCCACGGTCGCGCAGGATCTGGGCCGCCCCGGGCTGTCCTTCGCCGACGAGACGCTGAAGCTGCTGACCCAGTTCTCGTTCTCGGGCAACGTGCGCCAGCTCCAGAACATCATCGAGCGCGCGGCCACCTTGTCGGACACCGACCTCTTGGGGCCTGACTCGTTGCCCCCGGCGGTCTTGGGGCAGGGAGACGAGGCGCTGGCGCCCGCCGAGCTCGCCCTCACCGAGGGGTTCTCGCTCGAGCGGCACATCGACGGCCTGGAGCGTCGCTACCTCTTGGCGGCCCTGAGCCGGGCTGGTGGGGTGAAGACCCGCGCCGCCGAGCTCTTGGGGTTGTCGTTTCGCTCGTTGCGCTACCGCCTGGCCAAGCACGGGCTGGGCGAACGCGAGGAGAAGGGGCCGTCGGCCAAGGGAGGGCCGTGAAGCTCCGCATCGCCCTGGTATCGGTGGTGCTCGCGGTGATCTGCACCGGCGTCGTCTGGGTCACCGTGCAGCCCACCATTCAAGCGCTCACCGTCATGCTCCGGCTCTTCCAGCCGAACGCCGAGCTGGTGCAGCGGGTCTCCCGGGTCACGCCGTGGCTCCTGGCCGGTGACGTGGTGATCCTCGGTGGGCTGTTGTGGCTGGCGCTGTTCGTCGTCGCCGGTTCACCGTTGGCGCGCGCCGAGGAGGCGGTGCGGCAGTTGGCGGAGCAGCAGGGTGACGTGGCGATGACCGGGGGTGGGCCGCTGGCCGCTCGACTCCAATCGTCCTTGCGGGGGCTCCAGCGGGCGCTGACCTCGGAGCGAGAGAAGAACCAACGCCAGCTCGACGATCTCACCAAGAGCAACGAGCGGCTGGCGCGGCTGCAGGCCGAGCTGGTCGCCGCTGATCGAATGGCCACCGTGGGCAAGCTGGCCGCCGGCGTGGCTCACGAGGTCGGCAACCCCTTGGCGGGCATCCTCGGCTACGTCTCGTTGCTGCGCATGCGCTCGAAAGACGAGGCCCTCGGCGACGTGCTCGATCGCGTCGAGCATGAGGTCCAGCGCATCGACCAGATCGTCCGCTCGCTCCTCGAGCTGGGGCGCCCGTCGAGGGGCAAGGCCCAGCCAGTCGATGTCAAGGTGGCCATCGACTCGGCGGTGCGCCTGGTCTCGGTGGGCCCCCAGTTCGCCAACATCAAAGTCGTCGTGGAGGCCCCGGACAGCGTGTGGATGCGCGCCGAGACGGGGCCAGTGTCGCAGGTGCTCATCAACCTGTTGATCAACGGCGCCCAGGCCATGGATCGTGGCACCCTCACGGTGCGCGCCTGGGCCGAGGAAGGGCGGGGGGTGATTCAGGTGGAGGACGAGGGCCCGGGGCTGGCTCCCCATGTGCGCGCCAGGCTCTTCGAGCCGTTCTTCACCACCCGACCACCGGGCGAGGGCACCGGGCTGGGGCTGGCCGTCTCCAAGCACCTGCTCAACCAGTTCGGTGGCGATCTCACCGCCGACAATCGCCCCGAGGGGGGGGCCGTTTTCACCATCTCCCTGCCGGCGCCATAGTCGAAGTGGGGTAAGCCTCAGGTCGAAAGGACGTACGCCCATGCCCACGTTTCGATCGGTGCTGGTGGCCGACGATGAGCCGTCGATTCGCCACGTGCTGACGCTGGTGCTGGCCGAGCACGGCTACGAGGTGCGCGCCGTGGGCGATGGCGCCGAGGCCCTCAAGGAGCTCGAAGCCAGGCCTTACGAGGTCGTCATCTCGGACGTGCGCATGCCCAAGGTCGACGGCCTCGAGCTGCTCAAGCGGGGCCTCGTGCTCCAGCCGGATCTCACGTTCCTGGTGATGAGCGCCTACGGCTCGAAGGATCAGGCGCTGGAGGCGGTCGCGGCAGGCGCCTACGACTTCGTCCAGAAGCCCTTCAAGCCCGAAGAGATCGTCTTCGTGCTCCGCAAGGCCGAGGAGCGGCTCCGGCTCGTCAAAGAGAACCGCCGCCTCAAGGGCGCCCCCTCGACCACGCCCCTCGACCGGCTCCTGGGCAAGAGCGAGCCGATGGCCGCGCTCAAGCGGCAAATGAGCCGGGTCGCTCCGGTGTCCACCACGGTGCTCATCGTCGGCGAATCAGGGACTGGAAAGGAGTTGGTGGCCCGGGCGCTCCACGAGCTGTCGCCTCGCGCGGCCATGCCCTTCGTGACGGTGAACTGCGGCGCCATTCCCGCCGGGCTCATCGAGTCGGAGCTGTTCGGCCATGCCAAGGGCGCCTTCACCGATGCCCGCCAGGCCAAGCGCGGGCTGTTCTCCGAGGCCGATGGAGGCACGCTGTTCCTCGATGAAGTGGGCGAGCTCCCGCTGCAGGCCCAGGTGAAGCTCCTTCGATTTCTGCAGGAAGGCGAGATTCGCCCGGTGGGTGAGAATCGGTCCGAGCAGGTCGATGTGCGCGTCGTCGCCGCCACGTTGAGAGACCTGGCCAAGCTCGTGGAGCGCGGCGAGTTCCGCGAGGATCTCTACTTTCGCCTCAACGTGATGCAGCTGCAGGTGCCCCCACTGCGCGACCGCGGCGAAGACATCGTGGCCCTCGCCCAGGTGTTCCTCCAGCGCTTCAACCACAACTTCAACCGCGACCCGCCGATCAGCGGACTCACGCCTGAGGTCGAGGGCCTCCTCGCCAACTACCGGTGGCCCGGAAACGTGCGCGAGCTCGAGAATGCCATTGAACGGGCCGTGCTCCTGACCGATGGCACCCTGGTCGCCTCCGAGAACCTCCCCGAAAAGATCTGGGCCTCGAGGCCTGCCGCGGCACCGAGGGCCGATGTCCCCGCGCTCCCCAACCCCGAGGAGCTCGAGTTCTCACTCAAGCGAGCCCTGAGCCAGGTCGAGGAGCGCTTCATTCGTGCCGCCCTCCGCCGGACCAAAGGAAACCGCACCCGCGCCGCCGAGCTCCTCGAGATCAGCCATCGGGCGCTGCTCTACAAGATCAAGGACTACCACATCGAGCTGTAGCCCCCGGGGGGCATAGGCGTCAAACGGCGGCGTTCCGACCGGGCAGGAACAGCCGCGCGCGGAGCGAGACGCGCCCCAGCGC
>PMBV01000422.1 GCA_003153055.1 Myxococcales bacterium | reverse complement strand
TCCTCTTCATCTGCGGCGGTGCCTTCCACGGCATCGAGGCCGTCATTCGGCGCCGCGTGGGAGAGAAAGGCCTCGGCTTCGGGGCGCACATCGACTCGAAGGAAGACCGGAGCGTCGGTGAGATGCTGGCCCTCATCGAGCCCGACGACCTGATGAAGTTCGGGATGATCCCCGAGTTCATTGGCCGGCTCCCGATGGTGGCCACCTTGAACGATCTCAAGGAAGACGACCTCGTCACCATCCTCACCGAGCCCAAGAATGCGCTGACGAAGCAGTACCAGAAGCTCTTCGAGCTCGAGAAGGTGAAGCTGTCGTTCACCCGGGAGGCGCTGCGCACGGTGGCCAAAGAGGCCCTCCGGCGGCACTCGGGGGCTCGTGGCCTCCGAGCCATCATGGAAGACGCGATGCTCGACATCATGTACGACGTGCCCTTCCGGGAGGGTATCAAGGAGTGCAGAATCACCGACGAGGTCATCCTGAAGAAGGAGGGCCCACAGCTCACCTTCGAGAAGGAAAAGAAGTCGGCCTGAACGAGCTTCGACGCGTCGTGGTGCGGCCCACTCTCTCGATTCTCTGCGTGTCGTTCATCGCCTGGCTGGGGGCAGGGTGCACCTGTCGCTCGGCGGTGACGGCGGCCGTCGTCGACGCCGGGGTGGTGGTGTGCGCCGCGCCGGTGTCCGCGCCCAGCACGCTCAAGGGAGTCCGCCCCGAGCCCACCACCTCGACGCCGCACGTCTCGCCCCTGGCGGTGTGCGACAGCGGTGGCCGGCTGCCGCTCGACGCGGCGCGCGACTCCTTCGATCACCAGCGCTTCGATGAGGCCCTCTCGTGCGCGGCCCAGGCCTCGGCGCTCTCGCCGGGTGACGTCCTCGCCCATGTCGAGCGGGGCAACGCGCTGGCTGGGCTCGAGCGCTTCGAGGAGGCCAAGCTCGCCTACGCCAGGGCGCTGGCCATCGATCCCGACTCACTCGATGGCCTCTTGGGCGCGGCCCACCTCTACGCGGTGCAGCTCCCGTCCTCGCGCGAGGTCGACGAGCTCGGCTCGCTGTACGCCGAGCGGGGCTTCGATCTCTCCCAGACCCAGCACGACGAGGAGTTCTCGTTGTCCTTCGCGCGCATCGCGGCGATGGCGCTCAACGACGTCGGGCAACCGCGTGACGCCCTCGAGCGCGCCGACTGGGTGCTGGCGCATCACGCTGGCGACGGTGAGGCCCTCTACGAGCGCGCCGTGGCCCTGTTCGAGCTGTGTCGCTTCGACGAGGCGAGGCCGGCCTTCGAGGCGCTGCTCAAAGACTCCGGGCGCGCGGCCTTTGCTCACTATCACCTGGGGTTGGTGCTCGAGCGCCAGGGCAAGCAGGTCGAGGCTGATCAACACTTCGAGATGGCGTCGCGCCTCGACGAGGCGGCGTTCCCCAAGCCGGTACTGCTGCCGATGGAGGAGTTCAAGGCCGCGCTGACCAGGGCCGTCGCAGCCCTCCCGGACGACATGCGAAGGGACCTCGACGGCGTGCCGGTGGGGCTCGAGGAGATCCCCGCCCTCGATGACCTCGTCGCCAACGAGCCTCCGCTTTCGCCCACCATCCTCGGGTTGTTCCGCGGCCCTTCGCTGGGAGAAGCGTGCGACGGAGCTGACGCCAAGGCTGGAGGCCCGTGCCGCTCGATCGTCCTGTACCGCCGGAACCTCGCCCGGGCGGTGAAGACCCGCGACGAGCTGTTCGAGCAGATTCGCGTGACGCTGCTCCACGAGGTCGGTCACCTGCGGGGCGAAGACGACGGTGAGCTCGCGGCTCGGGGGTTGGAGTGAAGGTCTCGACGGTTGGAGTTTCTCAGAAGGCGGCCCAGTCGCTCCGCAGAGGCAACCCTTGGTGCTACCGCACGGAGGTCACCTCGTGGCCGGCGGGCCTCGAGCCGGGGGCGGTGGTCGAGGTGGTCGACCCCCAGAAGAACCCCATCGGCCAGGCCTTCGCCGCGAGCCGTTCGCCCCTCGCCCTGCGGCTGTTGACGCGACGAATGGCGAAGGACGAGCCAGTTGACGCGGCGTTCTTTCACCGGCGCCTCGCGGCCTCCATCGCCCGACGCCGGAGTCTCGGCCCCCGCGACGCCGCGCGCCTGGTGCACGGGGAGGCCGACCTCATTCCCGGGCTCTTCGTCGACCGCTACGGTGACGGGCTCTCGCTCCAGACGCTCTCGGAGGGCGCTGACGCACGCAAGGCAGAGCTGGCGAAGAGCCTCGTCGAGCTGACCGGTGCCCGGGTGGTGGTGTGCCGGGACGACGCCTCGGGGCGCGACTTCGAGGCCTTGCCCCGGGAGTCTCGGGTGCTGCTCGGCGAAGGCCCCACCATGGTGGGCTACCACGAGGGATCGAGCCGCTTTGAGATCGACCTGTTGCGCGACTCCAAGACGGGGTCGTTTCTCGACCAGGTCGATAACCATCTGCTGGCGGGCCGCCTCGCCCACGGAGAGGCGCTGGACACGTTCAGCTACCATGGAGGCTTCGCGCTGGCCCTGGCGAAGTCGTGCAGCGGCGTCTTGGCCGTGGAGCAAGACGCCACCGCGGCCGAGCGGGCGCGGCTCAACGCTCAGGCCAATGGGTGCGGCAACGTCACGGTCGAGACTGGAAATGCCTTCGATGTGCTCCGCCGGTTCTCCGACGAAGGCCGCCAGTTCGATACGGTGGTGATCGACCCGCCGGGTCTGGCCAAGCGCAAGGAGGGCCTCGCCACCGCGCGCCGCGCCTACCATGAGCTCAATCTGCGAGCGATGAAGCTGGTGCGCCCCGATGGGGTGCTGGTGAGCTGCTCGTGCTCCGGGAAGCTGTCGAGGGTGGGCTTCGAAGAGATGCTGCTCGGCGCAGCGGCCGACGCCAAGCGGCAGGTGCAGGTGCTCGAGCGACGGGGTGCCGGAATGGATCACCCGGTGCTGGCTGCTCTGCCAGACACCGAATATCTCAAGGCGTGGTTCCTGCGCGTGCTGTGATGGCCCGGGTGGGTTGATCGAGATCGGGCCGGTCGGTCAGAAATAGTCGCGCACATCTCGGCACAGTATGGCAGCGTTGCGCCTCATGCGAACGACTGTTGCTTTGGTGTGCGTGGGATTGATGGGGTCTGGGTGTCTCACTCGGGTGGTGTTGCCGACGCCGCCTGCCGCGACCGCGCCGGAAGGTGACCGGAAACGGGCGTTGACGGAGCTCTTGCCTGTGGGGCAGCTCGACGTGCTGACGGTGCCATCGGGTGGCGGGACCATCTCTCGCTCGACATCCTTCGTGATGCTCGGCAGCGGTTTCCGCGTGGAGGACCCACGCGATCTTCAACCGGCGGTCATTCCGAACTCTGCCACGGCGCAGTACGCGGCAGAGTTCGGTGAGAAGCAGAGCTTGGCCCAGGGGCTCCTGGCTGGCGGGGCGATCGGAATCGTGGCCGGCGCTGTTCTGGCTGGTGCGGGATTCTCAATGAACTTCGATGCGCTGAGCAGGGCGATTCAATCCAGCACCTTCATCCATGACGAACCAGGGACTCCGTTCTTGGCTGTTGGAGTCGTGGCTGTCATTGCGGGAGTGGCAGCGCTTGTTCCAGGGATCTTCGTCAGCCACTCGGCCCGCAAGGCCCGCGCCTCGGCCTTCATGGCCTACCCGAATGATCTCCAACGGAGGCTGGGCTTCATGGAGGCTCCGCAGTCTTTCCCAGTCATCGCAACTCCGACCACACCGCCTCCGACCGCCGCGGACGCGCCCACCCAGGAAGCGGGCACCAGCCAACGCTGTGTCGCGAGCCAGCTCCCGGAATGGCAGACGGCGTCGGCCCGTGAGAAGCGGGCGCTGATGAAGCAGTGCGCAGCGCCGGCCGTGCCATGAGGTCGGAGAACCAGCGACGGCACCAGCGGAGCGCCATCGTCGGTCGGAATCCCGGGCTCTTCCGCCAGCCGCAGCCTGGTTGCACTCTGCGCATGTCAGACCCGGGTGGTACGAGCGCCTCATGACAATAGGGGCGGCGGGTGAGGCGAGGCGGCCAGGAGTGGTATCGTCGGAACGCATGACTGAGCGCGGGAGGAATCACACGATCGCAGAGTGGCTCGCGCTGCCTCCGGACAGGCGGCTCGAGCTGATCGATGGTGAGCTCATCGAGAAGGCGCTCCCTGATCCGATTCATGCCGTCTCTCAGGTTGGCGTCGTCACCACGCTCCACCCCCGCTTTGGGAAGCCCGGCGGGGCAGGAGCCGATAGCGGGTGGTGGATTCTGACTGAGGTCGACATTCAGCTCGGCTCGAACGGCTACCGCCCCGATGTTGCCGGCTGGCGTCGGTCGCGCTCACCTCAACTTCCCGTCGGAAGGCCAGTGGTGCTGCGGCCTGACTGGATCTGCGAGGTGCTCTCAGACACGAACCGCGCCAACGACATGGTTCGCAAGTTGCGCCGATACCACGAGGCCGGCGTTCCCCATTACTGGCTGCTGGACCCTGACAGCGGCACGCTCAATGTCTTCCGACACGGCCCCGAGGGCTACACGAGCGTGCTCGTCGCCGATCGCCACCAACGCGTTCGCGCCGAGCCCTTCGAGGCGATGGAGGTGCACGTCGGTGCTCTCCTGGGCGACGACCCGCCGTAGCACCTGCGCAAGCGCTTCAGCGGCAGCTCGGCGCTTTGCCTCTCGACGCCGAATCGGAGGTCGGCCCACCGCCGCTCCAACACGCTTGCGAACATGTCAGTTCCAGGCGCCACCCCCGGTCGGCAAGCCAGTACCGGCGCTTCGAGACCGGGCTCTCTTCGACGTGCCCGTTGGCGCCGAGGGGCTGGCCGTCTCGGGCACGGGCGATCGTTCGCCCAGCCCCCAACCGCCTTCCCTGCGACGACTGGCCGATCGAAACCACAGCACCACCGCCGCCACTCGCCTTTGGATCGTCTGCAAGGAGAGCGGCCCGCCTCAGGTGAATGGCAGAAACGCGGCCGCCACCATGAAGTCGATCGACAGACACCCAAAGCACGCCTCGACCACTCCATCTGTCACCGCCTCGCCCACCGCGGCCGCGCCACCACGAGCCCCCAGCCCGCGGTAGGCAGCGGCCAGGGGAATGTAGGCGCCCATCAGCACCGCTTTGACCCCGGCGCAGGCGACATCCATCGGCCCCACGAAGCGGGTGTTGGCGAACGAGGCTCCGTCGGCCCCGAAGGCCAAGCTGACCGTCGCGGAGGCCGCCGCGACCGAGGTCATCGCACCCACGATGGTGAGTGCTGGCAGGGCCACCAGCGAGGCAAAGAAGCGCGGCGCCACGAGCTCGACCAAGGGGTCGGCGGCTGACAGCTCGAGGGCCTCTACCTGCTCGTTGACGGCCATGGCGCCCAGCTCGGCGCTCTGGGCCGCGGCTTGTCGAGAGGCCGCGAGGAGGCCCGAGAGGAGCGGTGCGAACTCCCGGATGATGAGCTCGAGGTACGCCGGCCCCACCACCGTGATGTTGCCGGTGTACTTGCGAGCCTGGGCCCAGGCGATGGTGACGATGACCATGCCGAAGAACGCCATGCCCGTGGCGACCAGCCCCAGCGAGCCCAGCCCGAGCTCGACGACCTGCTGAAGCACCGCCTTCCAGCTCGGCCGCTCCCATCGGAGCGCCTGAGCCAACCGCCCCAGGAGCAAGAACTGGCCTCCGAGGAGTGGAATCATGACAGCACCTTCGCCAAGAGCGGCGTGAGGAGGAAGTCGAGCCCGAAGATCGTCGCGCAGCTCACCAGCACGGCGCTGGCCGCCGCCCGCCCGACGCCCCTCGCCCCGCCCTCGACCCTGAGCCCCGCCACGGTGGAGACCAGCGCGATGGCCAACCCGAAGGCGAGCGACTTCGTCAGGCCGGCGATGACATCGCCCAGGTGCAGCATCTCGGCGAAGGCTCCGAGAAATACCCGTAAGGGGAGCCCGAGCATGGCGAGCGCCGCCAGGGCCTCGAAGCCCACGGCGACGAGGAAGGTGGCCTGTGACAGCGCGAGCACCGACAGGACACCGGCGACCACGCGAGGAGCGATGAGCAGCCGATAGGGATCGAGGGAGATGCCCCGCAAGCCCTCGAGCTGCCCGTGAATGGTGAGGAGCGCGAGCTCGGCGGCGTTCCGCGCGCCAATGCGAGCAGCCATGAGCAGCCCGAGGAGCAGCGGGCCGAACTCCCACAACAGGGCGTACCCGGCCGCCCAGCCGGTGTACAGCCGCGCGCCGAACTGGTTGGCGTAGACCCCAGCCTGGAGCACGACCGTGGCCCCGATGAGGGCGCCGGCACCCGCTGCCAGGCCAAGCGAGCGGGCCCCGAAGCTCACCAGCGACCGCACCAGCTCGGCTCCATTCAGCCCCCCGAGGCGCGCGCCGCATCGGCCGGCCAGGAGCGCGACCGCGCCGGTCCACCCGAGGAGCCCGAGCACGGCCCGACCCAGTGCCCTCATGGCTCTGCTCCAGCGTGCGGCTCGAGGCGAAGCTCGGTGGCGCCCGAGAGCCACGTGCTTCGCTCCGGCTGGGACACCACCAAGGTGCGTCGGGCATCGAGGGCGTCGAGCATCGCGGTGACGTGGCGGGCCGTCTCCGGATCCAGCCCAGCGAGCGGGTCGTCGGCCAGGAGCACGGGTGTCTCGGCCACCAGCGCGCGCGCCAGGCCGACCCGCTTCCTCATGCCTCCCGAGAGCGCGGCTGGCGCGAGGTGCTCCGTGCCCTCGAGGCCGAGCGACCGCAGCACCGAGCGTGAGCGGCGGGTCGCCTCGTTCGCAAGGGCGCCACGGCGGAGCAGGGGCAAGGCCACGTTGTCCAAGACACTGGCCGAGTCGAAGAGCGCATCGGTCTGAAAGGCCATCGCCAGGTCGCGCTGCCGCTGGCGCTTGTCGCGGCGGCTCAGCCCGTCGACCCGACGCCCGTCCCAGTGAACCTGGCCAGCCGACGGCTCGACCAGCCCCGCCAGGCACTTGAGCACCGTCGTCTTTCCGCTCCCGGCCGGGCCCCAGACGAAGGTGCGGCTCCCCTGGGGAAAGGCTCGGCTGAGGCCCTCGAGCGCCGTGGTGGCTCCGAAGCGCACCGTGACCTCCTTCAGGGCGAGGTCCATGACCTACCTGTGGCCGTCGCGCGGGCGCCCGGTGCCCAGCCACCGCCGAATGGAGAGCTTGCGGAAGCCGCCCCACGCCTGCCGGAGCGCGGCGGCGCCGAACAACACCACCGTGGCGGCGATGCCGAAGACGCCCAGCACCGGCAGGCCGCTTCCTCCCGAGGGGCGCGAGGCGAACGCGATGAAGGTGCCGATGATGAAGCCGCAGGCGCACATGCCCGCGAAGACGATGCCCGCGAGAGAGCGGAGGTTGGCGTTGAGCTCGCGCAGCTCATCGGTCCTCACCGTGACGGTGAACTTGCCCGACTCCAGATCGAGGAGGATCTGCGAGAGCTGCAGCGGCAGCTCGTTCGCGGTGGATTGGATCCGCAGGAGGGTCTTCATCAGGCCCCCCTCGAGCTGTGTGGGATCGTACCGGCCCACCAGGAGTTGCTTGGCGTACGGGAGGAAGATCTGCCCCACCGGCATCTCGGGGTACAGCGTCCGGAGGATGCCCTCCACCGTCACCGCCGCCCGGGAGAGGATGGCGTACTCCTTGGGAATGCGGATGCGGTAGCGGACGGCCAGGTTGAGCAGGTCACCCAAGAGGTGCCGGGCGTCGATGTCCTTGAGCGTCGTGGGTAGGTAGGTGCCGAGGATGGCGTCGATGTCCTGGCGGAAGGCCAACAAGTTCGCCCGCGAGTCCGGCGTGCCCAGCCGGTAGAGGAGCCTCGCGACGGAGTCCGAGTCCTTGAGGGCGATGGCCAGCACCAGGGACACCAGCGTGTCCTGCATCTGCCGGGTGACGCGGCCCACCAGCCCGAAGTCGATGAGCGCCAGCACCGGCCCCTCGAGCACCAGGAGGTTGCCCGGGTGCGGGTCACCGTGGAACAGGCCGTCCTCGAACAGTTGTTGGAACGAGTCCTCCACGACGATCTCCGCCAGCTTCTTTCTCGCGGCGTCGTCGAGCTTGGCGTCGGACAGCTTGGGGCCCCTGATGAGCTCAAGCGTCAGCACCGTGCGGGCCGTCAGCTCGTCGTACACCCGGGGGATCTTCACGGAAGGGCGGGTGCGATGCGTGCGCACGAAAGCCCGCACGTTGGCTGCCTCGCCGAGGAAGTCGAGCTCCTCGTGGATCGCTCGATCGAACTCCTCGACGATGCCCGTCGGGCTGTACACCGCCACCTCGTCGACCACCGCCTCGAGCACTCGGGCGAGGTAGTGGAGCACCGAGAGATCGGATCTCAGCTGCTCGGCTACGCCAGGCCGCTGCACCTTGACGATGACCTCCTCCCCGGCCTTGGTGCGGGCCAGGTGGGCCTGAGCGATGGAGGCCGCCGCCACCGGCTCCGGGTGGAACTCCGAGAACAGCTCCTCGAGAGAACGCTCGAAGGCGCTTTCCACCTGAACCCGCACTTGCTCGAAGGGGAAGGGCGGCACCTGATCCTGCAAGGTCGCCAGCTCCTCGATGAACTCGACGGGCAAGAGATCGCCTCGCGAAGAGAGCACCTGCCCCAGTTTGACGAAGGTGGGCCCGAGGTCCGTCAGCAGCAGCTTGAAGCGCCGCGCCACGCTCTGGGAGCGAGTCTTCTCGGCGGATTGATCGACCTCCGCCGCGACAGTGCCCTTGCCGATGCCCGCGCGCTCGAGCATTTCGCCGAAGCCGTGACGACCGGCGATGACCGCGATCTGCCGCACCCGATTCAGGTCTTGAAAGGCCTCGCGAATCACGGGTTGAAGCTGGCATGGCTGGGGCCGCGAAGCCAGGTCGCCATGAGCGCGCTGCGCTGGATCTGCGCCACCGGTCGCGCGCACCGCGTGCCGGACGCCGGGAGCGACAGTCGAACGACGAGCGTCACAGAATAGTCATTGTGTTGATTCTGACGACCTGGGTGTCACCTATTGGGTGGTGACGTCCTCGACGGTGAGCTCGAGGAAGTTGCCGTTGTACGGCTGGGCGGTCTTCAGGTTCGGCAGCGTCATCGTTCCGTTGTTGGTCACCTGGTGGTGATCGCCGTCGATCGTGTAGAAGTCGAGCTTCGCCTCCCCCGAAATGGGGACGGTGACCGTGTAGTCGGTCTTGTAGGCGGAATGCGGCTGCCGATCGGAGCCGTCGAATTCCGTCGTGTAGTTGAGGTAGTAACTGTGCTTCGGCGACGAGACGGTCATGGCGAAGATGTTGAAGCCGTTGTAGCAGCCGTCAGAAGGTCTGATCTCGGTTGGAACGGTGAAGGGGAGCTTGAACTGGTTGTCCGTCTCGGGCGGGTGAATCTTGCAGGCTCCCTGCCCCGGCTGGAGGTTCTGGTTCGCCGCCGCGGTGCTGTGGATCGTCGGCAGGCCGCCCGTGTAGAAGAGCGTGCTGGTCTGGTCGAGGGTGCCGCCCGAGTACCAGTAACGCTCCGCGACTCCGGCAACGCGCAGCTTCACGAGGTAGGTGACGCTGGGGTCGCCGCCGAACTGCTTCGTGATGTGTTGGTTTTCGTTGGCGGCAGTCTCCTCGCAGCAGCAATCGCCGGCGTTGTTCTGGTGGCTGAAATTCCAGTTATTGCAGGGTTTGAGGATGGCGAACCCATCCAGCATCGAGGCCGCCTGCCGGGGGTTCCCAGCGTCGATGCTGGTGCCGCCGCCGCCGCCGGATCCGCCTGTCGAGGCATCCGCGCCGCCGCCCCCACCGGTGTGGCCGCCGCCAACCCCGCCGCCACCGGCCCCGCCACCGCCGGCACCGCCGAACTGACCACCGGCATCGCCGCCGTCTTTGCCGCCGGCTTTTCCGCCGTCTCTTCCGGCGTCCGACCCGCCCAACTCATCGGGGTCCATCGTGGACGAGGGTGTACAGGCCACCGCGATTGCGACGGCGAGGGGCAGTGTCAAGAGAGTGCTGGGCCGCATGAAAATGAACCGGAGGCTCCCGTAAGGTTTGGACTGCGCTCGAAGAACGTGACTCAACTTTGGACCTCAGGCCTCTCGCGCCTGTAGGTGGAACAGAGATGAGGCACGAGGGGACTGGGTCAGCGCTTTCGGAGCTGGCGGAGGAAATCCGGCGCAGTGGTGGCTCAATCGCCGGTTCTCGAGGGCCTCTTGGGCGCCGGGCTCGGGCAAGCCCTCGGATCCGTTCTGGCGCGCGCTGTGCCGTGGGGAAGGGGATGGTCGGCGATAATGTGCCGGTCCGAGGAGATGAGAGGGCCTTTGCCCCGAGCGCCGTGGTGGCGGACATCGCCGACGTTGTTACGAGGTGCCGTTCAGGGCGATTGGGAAAGAGAGGACGGCATGAAAGACGAGAGGAAGATCTACCGAGGACGGTGTTTCTGCGGCGCGGTGGAGTTCACGGTCACGGGCGAGCCCGCGGCCGTGGGGTACTGTCACTGCGCCTCGTGCCGGAGCTGGTCAGCGGGCCCGGTCAATGCTTTCAGCCTGTGGGCGCCGGACGCCGTGCAGGTCACCAAGGGCGACGACCGCATCGGCGTGTACAACAAGGCGGAGCTCAGCTACCGGAAGTTCTGCACGGCGTGCGGGGGCCACCTGTTCACCGCGCACCCGCCCTGGAAGCTGGTGGACGTCTATGCGGCGGTCATCCCGGACTTCACGTTCGAGCCGAAGGTGCACGTGAACTACCAGGCCACCGTCCTTCGCATGAAGGATGGTCTGCCCAAATTCAAGGACATCCCCAAGGAGATGGGCGGCTCCGGCGAGACCATCGCGGAGTGACCGCGCAGCGAAGGGGCGGCCCAAACTCCGCTTCAAGGCGGTGCTGTCGAGGGACACTCAAAGGTGCTTCGCCCGTGAACGGTTGGGCAAACTGTCACGAACGGAAGCTGCTCTTCCATTTGGACCTTACCCCCGCCAGCCACGGACCTCGAGTCGAGGGTCGTGCCGTTGGTGATGCGCGAGAGGATGCAGTCGAAGCGTTGGCCGGGGCGTGGGCTGGGCCTCAGCGAGGCAACAGCTCGAGGCAGGGGTCGGGGGGAGGGGCTCGGAGGCCCTGGGCGAGGTCTCACGAGCCCCTCGGCCGATCGGGTCAAGTGGTGCATGGGCGGGTGCTTCTCACGTACGCTCACCGAGGTCTCGGGCCGAGGGGCTGGCCAGACGGCCTCGGTGGTTGGACAGCAGCCCCGCCCTCGCACCTCGGCGCCCGCTGGCGGGTCCCTCCNNTGACAGGGCTGGAGAGTGGCCCGTCCCCTCGAGGTCGGTGCCGAGGTTCAGAGGTCCCGCTCGCACCGTGCGCGGCGAAGGGCCGGATGAAGCGCCTGCGAGCCCTGGAGCTGGCGCGACCTGCTCCGCTCGGCGCCACCCTGCCCATCGGGGAGGCGAGCGGGTCCCCCTTTCCGGCGACAACTTGGTTGTCGCGAATTCGCGTCTGATCGCGACATCTTTGTTGTCGCTCCGCTCTCCGGTCGCCCCCCAGGCCTCGGTCCGTGAACTCATCGGCTTCGTGCGCCGCTGGGGCCGCAAGAGTTTCTCGAGCGTCGGTGCCCCGTCGACCGGAACCTCCGACACATCGACGAGAAGCGCCCGCCGGGGCTCGTGGCCGCTCACGTGGGCTCACCGCGGTCTCGGGTCGAGGCGCTTGCCAGATCGCCTCGGTCGGTGGGCCCCGGCCCGACCCTCGCCCTCAAGGCATGCTCGCACCGTCCCGCCCACTCGGAGAACGCGGCAACCTCGGTCGACCGCGTTTCGGCAACGGCCCTGCGAGCCACTTCCAGATTCTTAGGGCGGAGTTTGGGCCGGGCCCAGCGCTTCGCATTGGCCGCAAACCGGCCACTATTGTAGCGCCACGTCGCCCTCGGAAGGCATCGGGACCATCTGACTCCTCCCGAGGCAACCGAGAGGTGGCACTGGACCAGAGTCCTGCGAGTGCCGGTGGCCGTTCCGACCCTGCTGCCGCCAATAGCCCTTGAGCAAGCGCGAGATGCCAAGAAAACCCCATTAGCGACCGCGTGCCAGGGCTTCGTTCAACTCGACGTTTACGCGCAGCTGACCGCAGCACCTGCATCAGCGACCCTAGGAATCTGGGCCCGAGAGTCCAGGAGCGCGTGCGCGGCCCTCAACTGAGGTGGAACCGGTTCACCATCACGGTCAGTTGCTTGGCTTGATCGCTCAGCGAGAGCGAGGCGGCCGAGGTCTCCTCGACGAGGGCCGCGTTCTGCTGGGTGCTCGTTCCCATGCTGGTGATGGCATCGCGGATCTGCGCCAGCCCGGTGGCCTGTTCGCGGCTCGACGCGGCGATCTCATTGACCAGGCGGGTGACGGCCCGAATGCTGTCGACGATTTCCTTCATGGTATCGCCCGCGTTCGACACCTTGGCCGCGCCGGCGGAGATTCGCCCGACCGAGGTGTCGATGAGCCCCCGAATCTCCTTCGCCGACTCGCCCGCCCGTCGGGCCAACGTGCGCACCTCACCGGCCACGACCGCGAAGCCCCGGCCGTGCTCTCCGGCACGGGCAGCCTCCACGGCAGCGTTGAGCGCGAGGATGTTGGTTTGGAAGGCGATCTCGTCGATGACCGCGATGATGTCGACGATCTTCCTCGACGACTCCTTGATCTCCTCCATCGTCTGAACCACCGCCGACACGGCCTCTCCCCCTCGAGTGGCGACATCGGCCGCCGACCCCGCCACCTGGTCGGCCGAGCTGGCGTGCTCGGCGTTCCGCTTCACCGCGCCGTTGAGCTCCTCGACGGCCGCCACCGTCTCTTGCACCGAGCCCGCCTGCCGCTCGGTGCGACTGGCGAGGTCCTCAGTGCCAGTGGCCACCTGTGACGAGGCGGTGGCGATGTGGTCGGCGCCAGAGCGCACCTGCTCGATGATGCCCACCAGCGAGGTTCGCATCGTCGCCATCTCGGTGAGCAGTTGCCCGACCTCGTCGGTGCCGTCGACCTCCACCGCCTGGCCGAGCTCGCCCTGCGCGATGGCGTGGGCCGTCGTCTGGGCGAGGGCGAGGCCTCCCGAAAGCCGTCGCATCACCAGCACCGTGAACAGCAGCGAGGGCACGCCGCCCAGGAAGACGACTGCGAAGAAGAGCTCCAAGGCCCGCTGGTAGCGCGCCTCGGCCGCCGTCGACGCCTCCTTGGCGCGCGCCTCCTGGAACGTCTTGAGCACCTCGACGGCCTTCACCGCCTGCACCCCCTCGGTACGACCGGCCACCAGCAACAGCTGCATCGTGCTCACCCCGTAATCCCCCTGCGCGACGGCGGAGATCACCTGATCGAGCTTGAGCCGCCAGGCTTGCCGCTTCTGCTCCGCCACCGTGGCGAGCTGCCGCTCGTCATCGCGCACCAGCCCCGAGACGTACGTGGTCCACTCCCTGTCGGTGGCGGCGCGGGAAGTGGCCACGGCGTCCAGGTGTGTCGTCACTGGATGATCGTGCAGCTTCGCCAGCTCACTCGCGGGGTTGTGCTGGAACGCCAAGATGAGGCCGAGGCGATTTTCGAGCAGCCCGTCAGCCATTCTCGAAAGAGAATTCACCGACACCAGCCGGGCCTCGACCTCATGCAGGCTCTGCCGCGCCTCGGAGAGGCCCCAGTATCCATTCCACATGAGGAGCAAGAGCAGCACCCACATGGCCCCCACCACGCCCCACACGCGGCCGGTCAGTCGCAGCTGGTTGAGCATTGATCCCCCACTCAAGGATCAATAGCGGGCCACCTGGGTTTCTGCCGGGGCTACTCCGACGACCTCGGCCTCCGACACACCCCAGGCATTCACGGCCTCACCCCTTGGGTGGTGCGGGCGAAGTGGCCATGATGCCGCCATGAGCCCATGGGAAGACGCGGCCACCACGAGGCTGTTCCCCGAGCGAGCAGACGTGCCGTCGCGGTTCCGAGTCGACCCCCAGCGCAACCCGCCCCGCTGGCTCGTCGACGGCTCGGTGCTCCCCTTCACCGGCGCGGCCAGGGCCGTTACCAGCCGCGTCGCCACCCGGTCGGCCGAGGGTCTCGCTCGGACCGTGCTGGGCCAGAGAAGCTCGTCTTCGTTCAAGCGTCGATAGCCGACGAGCTGGTCGCCCGCCTCGCCACTCGGGTGGAGGCGCTCCCCGTCGGCATGCCGTGGGACGAAGGGGTCGCCGCGACCCCGCTCCCGGAGGATTCCAAGCTGACCCTCATGCGGGAGTACCTCGACGACGCCCTCGCGCGGGGGGCCCGGGTCGCCAACCCCACCGGAGGTCGCGGCACCTTCTCGCTCATGCGCCCAGCAGTGGTATACCCGGTGAAGGAAGGGATGCGCCTGTACCACGAGGAGCAATTCGGGCCGCTGTTGGCCGTCGCGCGCTTCAGCGATGTCGACGAGGTGCTGGAATGGCAGCGGCGCTCCCCCTATGGATGCCGTCTGCCAGCGAGGCCCTCCTCTCCTTCAGTCGGCCCGTGCTGGTGCAGTCGCCTGACGCCGCGGCCCTCGCGGCCCTCGAGGTCCTCGCCACGTGAGCCAGTTGCTGCCTTGTGGTGGTATTTTTTGCGCCTCGGCGAAACCGTTGGCTGGCCCCGTTGGAGCGGCCGTGGCTGAATCGCCGTTGCGCGGGTCACCCACACCAGAGCTGATGTGGTGGCCACGCGACCCAGGACATGGCAGGTGTGACGTTTTGCCCCGAAACAACCCTCTGAATTCCCTTCGTTGCCGACTTGGCGGGGTCCGCGCAACTCTGTATTTTGTCCGTGTTGGAACTCCATTCGTTCCTTCAGTGCCGTTCTCTCTTCCGTAACTCGAGGTCGAAGCCATGTTTGATTGGTTGCACACGCTGTTCTCGCGAGACCTGGCCATCGATCTCGGCACTGCCAACACCCTCATCTACGTGCGGGGCATGGGCATCGTGTCGAACGAGCCCTCGGTGGTCGCGGTGCAGCAAGACGCGCGAGGTGGCAAGAAGGTGTTGGCGGTGGGCAAAGAGGCCAAGGAGATGCTCGGCCGCACCCCGGGCAACATCGTGGCCATNNCATTCCCTCGGGCATCACCGAGGTGGAGCGCCGGGCGGTGCGAGAGGCGGCCGAGAACGCCGGCTCCCGCGAGGTGCACCTCATCGAGCAGCCCATGGCGGCGGCGATCGGCGCGGGGCTCCCGGTGACTGAGCCCTCGGGCAACATGATCGTCGACATCGGCGGCGGTACCACCGACGTGGCTGTCATCTCGCTCGCCGGCATCGTGTACTCGAAGTCGGTGCGCATCGGCGGCGACAAGCTCGACGAGGCCATCATTCAATACGTCAAGCGCAAGTACAACCTGCTCATCGGAGAGCGCACCGCCGAGCTCATCAAGATGACCATCGGCACCGCGTACCCGACAGACGAGGCGATGACGATGGAGATTAAGGGCCGCGACCTGGTGGCCGGGGTTCCGCGCACGCTCTCCATCACCTCCGATGAGATTCGCGACGCCCTCGCCGAGCCGGTCAACGGAATCGTCGAGGCGGTGAAGATGACGCTCGAGCGCACGCCTCCCGAATTGGCCGGCGACATCGCCGACCGGGGCATCGTCCTGGCTGGTGGCGGAGCGCTGCTCAAGAACCTCGACACCCTCATTCGCGAGGAGACCGGGCTGCCAGTCTTCTTGGCGGAGGATCCGCTCTCGAGCGTGGTGATGGGGGCCGGCAAGGCCCTCGAGTCGCTCGACATGTTGAGGGCCGTCGCCACGCCGAGCTGACCCCACGCAAGGACGTGTGGCTCATCACTTCTCGTTCGGCCGAGCGAGGAGGACCCTGCGGGCCGTGAACGTGTAGAAGGCGAGAGGTGATAGCGTTCTCCCTCGTCGTGGCGGCAGCTCTGGGAACGCTCGGGGCTCAGCTCCATGTCCCTCGGCTGTGGGGTCGCTTCGGGGCCTCGGTGGTGGGGACCTTGAGTCTCCCGCTGGTGCTCTACCCCGTGCCCGTGGTGGCGCTCGACCTGCTCCTCGCGTCGACCATCGCCATCGCGTCGTCAGCGACGTGGACCCTCTGGCCGCACGGCTTCGCTCTGGCACTCCTCGGGCTGCACCTGGTGCGGAGAGACAGAGCCGTGCCGCTGCTCGTCGGCCCACCGCTCGCGGTGGAGCTCCCCTCGGTCGACCGCTGGAGCGCCTGGAAAGCCCACGTCACCCGCCATGCGGCCGAGCGCGATGCGGTGGAGGTGGTTCGGGGCTTCGTCTTCCGCGAGGTGGGAGGCGTCGCCCTGCGCCTCGATGTGTACCGGCCTCGTGGTGGAGGGCAACACCCCTCGCTCCTCTACCTCCACGGGGGAGGCTGGGTGGCCGGGCACCGGCGGTTGAGCCACTTCCTCCTCCATCGCTTCGCGGCCGCGGGGTGGACGACCTTCGCGGCTTCCTACCGGCTGGCTCCCCGCTTTCCGCTGCCCGCGGCCCTGGAGGACGCCAAGGCGGCGGTCGGCTTCATTCGCCAGTTCGGCTCGCAGCTCGGCGCCCAGGCAGGTCGCCCGGTCGTCTGGGGTGAGTCGGCGGGAGGGCACCTCGCCGCGCTGCTCGCGTTGACCGCCGGGGAGCCACGCTGGCAGCCGGGCTTCGAAGAAGTGGACACCTTCGTGCGGGGCGCGCTGCTCTTCTACCCGGTGAGCGACCTCCTCGGCACGCTCGAGGGAGACCACCCCGGCCTCAAGCTGCTGCTCGAGCGGTGGGCCGTGCGGCGGCCCGTCGCCAAGCACCGCGAGCTCTACCGAGCGCTCGACCCGATGTCGTGCGACGTGCGAGACGCGCCACCCACGCTGCTGGTCCACGGCACGACCGATTCGATGGTGCCCATCGCCGCGTCGCGACGCTTCACCCAGCGGCTCCTCGACGTCGGCGCCGACGCCCGGCTCCTCGAGGTCCCCGGCATGCCCCACGCGTTCGCCTTGGCGCCCTCGCCGGTGCAGGAGCGGGTGTTCCACCACGCCCTCGGCTTCCTCGACGGTCTCGAGCGCTCCCGGGCGCTTCTCCGGGGTCGGGCGCGGCGCTAAGGGATGGGCGCTCGGTTGCCGACGTCGAACACCGTCGGCTCGGGGGGCGGGTCCGGCGGCATCCGACGGTGGGCCGAAAGCCGAGGCGCTGGTGGGCAGGGGTCTCCGCGCGTGTCATCACGGTGTACAAATCTGTACTCCGTGATGACAGGGCTGGGGAGTGACCAGGCCTCGAGGTCGGTATGTTCAAGACTTCGCTCGCCGGGCGCGGGGCAGGACCCAATGGGCTCTTCCGGTGCCGGGGCGACCTGCTCCGCTCGGCGCCGCGCCCCTCAAACCTGGTGCCTGACCCGCATTCCCAGTGAACGAACTTCTGACCCGCTGTACTAGGGTGCCACCCCACGATGTCCCACACACCCGATGAGGAGGCCGGCCAGGACGAGATCCTCACCAATCCGGCCAACACCGCCGCCCTCGAGCCCTTCGACGACGCCCTCATCACCGCCACCCACACCCTGGTCGTCGAGAACCGCACCACCCTCAAGGTCCGCAAGTGTCGACTCGTCGTCACCACCGGCCCCGACCTCGGCAAGGAGCTCATCAGCGACAAGGAGCGCCTCCGCGTCGGCTCCCACTCGTCCAATGACCTCATGCTGACGGAAGACCGCACCGCCAGCCGCCACCACTTCGAAGTTCAGTACACCGAGCGCGGCTACCTCGTCATTGACCTCGACTCCACCAACGGCACCTGGCTCGATGGCAAGCGCGTGGAGCGGGCCTACCTCTCCCCGGGCAGCCAGGTCCGCGCTGGCCAGACCACCGTCACCTTCGCTCCCATCGACGAGGAGCTCACCGTCGAGCCTGACCACGATGGGTCGCTCTGCGGCATGGTCGGCCACTCGGTGAAGATGCGGCAGATTTTCGGGCTCATTCGGAAGATCGCGCCCATGGACGTCTCCGTCGTCATTCAGGGCGAGACCGGCACCGGCAAGGAGCTCGTCGCCCGCGCCATTCACGAGCTGTCGAGTCGCAAGCGCGGACCCATGGTGGTGCTCGACTGCGGCGCCATACCCCCCAACCTCATCGAGTCCGAGCTCTTCGGCCACGAGAAGGGTGCCTTCACCGGCGCGGTCGCCGGCCGCCCTGGTGCCTTCGAGCGCGCCCACGGCGGCACCATCTTCCTCGATGAGCTGGGCGAGCTGCGCACCGACCTCCAGCCCAAGCTCCTCCGGGTGCTCGAGAACCGCGAGGTCCGGCGCGTGGGTGGCAACGAGGTGCAAGAGGTCGACGTGCGCGTCATCGCCGCCACCAACCGCGACCTGGTGAAAGAGGTGCAGACGGGCGGCTTCCGCGAGGACCTCTACTTTCGCCTCTCGGTCATCACCATTCAGTTGCCTCCCTTGCGCCAGCGCCGCGAGGACATTCCCTTCATCATCAAGGAGGCCCTCGCCGAGCCCGAGGTCGTCCAACGCCACGGCAAGAAGCACCTCTCGCCCGCCGCCCTGGCCGTGCTCATGAGCTACGCCTGGCCCGGCAACGTGCGCGAGCTGATGAACGTGGTGAGCCACGTGCTCACCTTCTCGGACGGGGTGGAGATCGACGTCAGCAACCTCCCCGCGCGCGTCCAAGGTCGGAGCACCGAGCAACCGCTGCCCTTCAACGAGCACCTCTCGTTCAAGGACGCCAAGGAGCAGCTCCTCGAGAGCTTCGAGCGCGAGTACATCTCGCAGGTGCTGCGCCGCTGCGACGGCAACATCAGCCGTGCTGCCCGCGAGTCGGGGCTCCACCGCAAGTCCATCGAGCGGTTGGTGAAGAAGTACTCCCTCGATGCCCGCGCCATGAAGCCTCGGCCCTGACAGCCCGCGCGGCCGGGCCTCGCTCTGGGGTAGGGTGCCGGCATGAGACTCGTGCACCTCGGGCTCGGAGCCGTGAACACCACCGTGGGGGCCTTCGGGGCCAACCTCGATCGCGCTCTGGTCATGGCCAGGCAGATGGCCGAGGCCCACGTCACCGTCGCCGTGTTCCCCGAGCAGCTCATCGGAGGCTACCCGCAGGAAGACCTGGTGCAATGGCAGGCCTTCGTCGACCGCCAGTGGACCGAGCTCGAGCGCTACGCCAAGGAGACCGCCCGGCTGTCATTGGTCTCGTGCGTCGGCGTCGCCATCGCCCACCATGGGCTGCGTTACAACTGCGCCGCCGTCGTCGCCCAGGGCGCCATCGTGGGCCTCGTGCCCAAGGAGAAGCTGCCCACCTACAACATCTTCTACGAGGGCCGCACGATGGCTCGCGGCTCTCCAGGCCTCGATGAAGTGCACCGGGGCGTGTCCTTCGGTGACCAGCTCTTCGAGCTCGACTTCGGAGTGATGGGCCTCGAGGTGTGCGAGGACCTCTGGAGCGCCGACGGGCCGATGCGCCGCCGCGCGTACTCGGGGGCCGAGCTCATCTGCAACCTCTCCGCCTCGCCCTTTCGCGTGGGCGTGGAGAGCACCCGCAGAGAGCTCGTCTCGACCCGGGCCGGTGACCACCAGTGCACCATCGCCTACGTCAACCAGGTCGGCGCGCAGGACGGGCTCATCTTCGACGGCGGCGGCTACGTCAACCAGAACGGCCGCATGATGCTCGAGCTTCCGCGCTTCGAGCAGACGTGGAGGAGCTGCGTGGTCGACCTCGACCGAACGCTGCGCCTGCGCACCGAGAACACCACCTGGAGAGACGATAGAAAGAGCTGGGCCGCCAAGGAGCCGGCCGTGCCCATTCGCCGGGTCGCGGGCTTCACCAGCCGCCGCGAGACCCTCACCTACCCGGTGCCTCCCGGCCGCACCTTCTTCTTGCCCTCGTCGGCGCCGGCTCCCTCGCCCCGGCAGCGCTACTGCGAGGAGCTCCTCGACGCCCTCGCCATGGGCGTGGGTGACTACTTCGAGAAGACCAAGGGCTTTCGCTGCGTGGGCATCGCCCTGTCTGGAGGCCGTGACTCGCTCCTCACGCTGCTCATCGCGCACCGCTGGGCCAGCCGCGCCAAGGTGCCCATCGAGACCTTCTACATGCCCACGCGCTTCTCCAGCGAGGGCACCCAGAGGGCCGCCGAGACCATCGCCAAGGAGCTCGGCGTGCGCTTCACCGTGCTCTCCATCGATGACGCCTTCGAGCGCGAGATGGCGGCGGCCAAGACCATGCTCGGCCCCGAGGGAGCCCTCACTCCCATCACCGAGCAGAACATTCAGGCGCGGTTGCGGGCCCAGCGCATGTGGAACTGGGCCAATTCATCGGGAGGCCTCTTTCTTCAGACGGGCAACATGTCCGAGAAGGCCGTGGGCTACACCACCATCGGCGGTGACTTGATGGGGGCCCTGGCGGTCATCTCGAATCTGCCCAAGACCGTGGTGATGTACCTGCTCGACTACCTCCTCGAGAAGCACGGCTACGAGGGCATCAAGGCAGTCATCGCCAGGCCCGCCGGGCCGGAGCTCGCCAAGGGACAGGTGGGCGAGGAGGAGCTCATGCCCTTCCCCATTCTCGACGCGTGCTTCCACCTCTTCGCGGGGGAGAAGCTGGGGCCCTCAGACGTGTTGGCCGCGGTGTCGGCGCTCTTCCCCGAGGTGCCCGCGCCCACGCTGCAGGCGTACGTGCGCAAGTTCGTTCGCCTCTTCACCATGAGCATCTACAAATGGGTGCAGTCGCCCATCTCTCTGCACGTGGGGAACTTGGACCTCGACCGCGAGCGTGCCCTCCAGCTGCCCGTCGTCACCCAGACGGAGTGGTGAGCCCTCGACGCATCCGTGCTAGGTCGGCGAGTTGCCAGGCCACGCCCCGTGAGCCGGCCGAAAAGCGAGATCGACCATGAGAGCAGTCGTCATCAGGGCCTTCGGAGGCCCCGAGCAGCTCGAGTTGGCAGACATGCCGAAGCCCGTGCCCGGCCGCGGTCAGGTGCTGGTCAAGGTCAAGGCGGCGTCCGTGAACCCGGTCGACTTCAAGATTCGCCAGAGCGGGCAGTGGGCTCAGGTGCCGATGCCGGCCATTCTCGGCTACGACGCGGCAGGGGTCGTGGAGGCGGTGGGTGACCTCGTCACGAACCTGAAGGTGGGCGACGAGGTCTTCTACTGCGCTCGAATCTTCGGCCGGCAGGGCACCTACGCCGAGTACCACGTGGAAGACGCGGAGATCGTCCACCGGAAGCCGGCCATCCTCACCTTCGAAGAGGCCGCGTCATTGCCGCTCGCCGCCATCACCGCCTGGGACACGGTGGCGACCTTCTTTCACACCAAGCCCACGGACACGGTGCTCATTCACGCTGGCGCCGGCGGCGTGGGCAACTTCGCGGTGCAGCTCGCCCGGGCCGCGGGGGCGCGAGTGCTCGCCACGGGTCGCAAAGAGAACCAAGGCCTCATCGAGCGTCTCGGAGCCCATGAGGTCATCGACTACCGGCAGGCGCGGTTCGAAGACGAGGTGCTCCGGCTCACCGAGGGCGCCGGGGTCGACGCGGCCTTCGACACCGTCGGGGGCGACACCATCTCGCGGAGCATCAAGGTGGTACGGCCCTACGGGAAGCTCGCGACGGTGGTGAGCATCGCTGGCGACATCAATGGCATGCAGGCCAAGAATCTGACGCTCTACTTCGGCTTCATGGAGCGCACCGCCGAGAAGATACGGGCGCTGGCGACTCTGGTGGAGCGTGGGCAGATTCGCCCACTGGTCGACAGCGTCTACCCGCTCGAGAAGGTGGCCGACGCGCACCGGCGCATCGAAGCCGGCGGCATGAAGGGGAAAATCGTCATCGCCATCTGAGCCTCAGGCCCGCGCTGGAACCAGGCGCCCGCCGACGAGCGAGGCGCCGAGGCCCACCACCATCGCCAGGAGGCCCGAGGAGCCAACGCAGGCGCACCCGAGGCCACCAGTGAAGACAGCCACCGTCACGCCCAGCACGCGCGTCACGTTCGGGCTGGGGCCTTGGCGGGCGAACCATTCGATGAGCAGGCCCGCGGCGATGCCGCCCGTGGCGCAGGCCGGGACACACAGCGTGGTGCACCCAGCCGGCGTGCACACGTGACCCACGAGCTTGGCGGCGTGGGCGAGGACGAGGGGAATGGCCCCGGCCTTGAGGCCACTGAAGCCTCCCCAGGCGAACGGCCCACCGCGCCACATGACGAGCCCGATGGAGACGACGAGCCCGGCGCCGAGGAGCGTCGCCGAGCGCGCTGAGGTCCCGAGGAGGAATGACACCATCGGCAGGAGGGCCACCGGCGCCGCCACCCGGAGCGCGAAGAGCCCCCGCGAGCGCTCGTACGCCGCCTTGGCCATCTCGAGGAGTCTGTCGTCGTCACTCACCATGCAGCGTCCTCCACAGGGCCTTGAGGTGCTCCACCGCCCGCTGGCGGCGCTTACGGCCCGCTGCGTCTCCCG
>PMBV01000487.1 GCA_003153055.1 Myxococcales bacterium | reverse complement strand
CTCCGGTCATTTCGATACTCGTGGTGGTGACGCCTGTGTTGAAAGTGGTATGGCCGGCGGCAAGTTGGAGGGTTGACGCAGAGACGGTGCCATTGAAGGTCGCGGACCCCCCGGCTATTTGAAATGCCGATGTGGTCAGAGCCCCATTGAATGTGGATTGGCCGCCCGCGATCCCGACCCCTGATGCCGCCACATCGCCAGTGAACACCGAGACGCCATCGGCGACCTCGATGGTGGAGGATGTCACCTTCGATGCGAAGGTTGTGTTTTCGGAGACGTGCAATCCATCGAAAGTGCCACCGGGGAGTTCGGTGGCTATTGTCAGTAACGAATCTAACCTTGAGAAGGCGTAAGACTGGCCGCCGTTGTTGTTGACTGACAAGTCTCCGAACTGTTGCGTCGAGGATTTGGTGAAGACCGTGCCTACTCCCGAAGCCGGTGTTAAGCGGCCCGCGCCGATATTGGAGAGGTTAAAGCCATTCGATGAGCCATAGTAGACGGCCACCCGGCCGCCGCCAGCGTAAAATCCGCCTCTGGCTTGAATGGAGCCAGAACCCGAAAGGGCGCCAGAGAGAGTCACCCAAATGCTTCCGCCGGCGCCGCCGGGGCCGTCAGGGAACCCGCAGGAGATGCAGCGCGTGCCATCGGCGAGGATGGATCCATCAAGAATGAGGTTTGCCGCAGACAGACGAAGAACACCTCCGCCGCTGACATGCATGCCTACGTTGGCGCCAGCGCCGGGCATTGAAGGGGCCCGGAAATCGTCGTAGGTCGCCTGAGAGCTGGATAGAAAAGTGTCGTCCCAGTTGAGACCGCTTGGGCCGTGCCCACCGTGGGAAGGGAAAGCGCCAGCGGCCGCTACGAGATTGCCAGCGGTGTGGCCTTCGACGTAGCCGCGTTCGCAGACATCAATGCGGCTAGTGGGGTCGATGATGACGTCACTGGAGACATTTAGAAGAAGCTTGGATTCAGAGGATGCAGTTGTGCTGATGGAGGAAAGGACGGAATGGTCTGCAAGAGAGATGGCCGATAGGTTGGCGGCTGTGGGGGTGTTGACTGCGAGGTTGGTACTGAGCAGTGAGATCTGAGTGTTGTCGGCAAATGGCCAAGGGCAATTGAAAGTGACATCTGAGTGTGTGAGCGTCAGGGAGGACTGTGGTGAAGAGAAGCCGCCATTGAATTTGACTCCTCCGCCAGTCGCAGTGAAGTAAGAAGTTGTGACGTCTCCGTTGAAGATTGTGAAGCCGGAGGAGACTGTGAGTGTTGATGTGGTGGTGCGCCCGTCGAAGGTTGCCCAGGCTGCTTCGAGGATGGTTGCGTCAACTTCGGAGGCAAACGTGATGTTCTCGCTTACGCGGAGGCTGTCAAATGAGCCACCGGGCATGATTGTGTTTTGGCCTGCGGCGCCGTGGCCTCCCTGGATGGTCAGGTTGCCGAATTGTTGGGATGACGATCTAGTGAAGACGGTGCCGGCACGGCCGCCGCTTGCGCCGCTTCCGGCGGAGATCTTCGATGGATCGAAGGCCTGAAGAGAGTTGGCGAGGATCGCAACGCGGCCGCCTCCACCGAGAGGGGCGCCGCCACTGGCAGAGATGGAGCCAGTACCTGCGATGTCGCCAGAAAGCGAGATGCTGATGGTGCCGCCCGCTCCGCCAGCGTCCCCGGTAGAGGCGCCGCCAGCGAGGATGGATCCGGCGAGGACGAGGGAGGAGGCTGTAAGCTGCAGGACCCCGCCGCCATTGCTGCCTGGGTTGTTGATTGGGGCGCCCAAGGCATTGCTGAAGGCGGGACTGCCTGCCCCGGGCATCGTTGGGTTGCGGAAGTCGTCGTAGACAGGCTGGGAAGAATCGATGCCTTGGTCGTGGTTTGTGCCGCCGGTGCCTCCATGGGAGGCGGATGCGCCGGCGGCCGCTGGGAGGTTGTTAGCGGTGCGAGCAGCGGGCGAATGGTTGTCGCCCACGAGTCCGCCGAGGTACCCCTTGCCTGACAGGTCGATTTTGCTTGAGGCGTCGATCGAGACCTGGCCGTCGATTGTCAGTGAGAGGTTCGACTCGGCTGTGCTGGTGCAAGAGTCTGTGGTGAGGGTGGCTCGATTCCTGAGTGTCAGCGACTTGAAGTGATGGTGCCCGTTCATTATTACCGTCTGGCCGGAGATAACCAGGTCAGTTCCGTCGAGCGAAGTGCTGGAGGTGGGTAGTCTCGATCTGGGAATCTCCGAACTTGCCGAAACCTGTCCCTGGAGACCAGGGTTGTCCTGCGCGACGGTAGTGAATTCAATTGCCCCGTAGGCTGGGGCAGTGACTGTGCTGGTATATGTGGTTCCGGAGGCGGCGTTAGGGATATGGTTAAGAACTACTCCGTTTGCCCGTAGTTCGAGCCACGACAGGGTCGGCTCCTCGTCTGTTGCTGAGAACGAGATCGTCAGCACTTCCCCTGCGGACATTGTGCTCGGGACGATTAGTGAAGGAATCGGCTTCGTGTTGTTGACGATCGTAACGGTTTGCGTCCAGCTTTCATGCGCTGGTTGAGTTACCGAGACCACCACTTTTCCGAGTGTCGTAGTGGGAGCAGCGACGACGAGGCGGGTTGCTGAGAAGGAAAGGATTGGGACCTCAATTCCATCGAGGCTAACCACGACGTCCTGAGTGAATCCCGTCCCGTCGATGGTGATAGTCAAGCCAGTAAAGGCGGTCACTCCGGAGACCGCGACCTGCGGCAGGTACACGAAGCCCCCAGGGACCATAGTGGAAGCGCTGCCGTCATCGACGAAGACCTGTACGGGACCTGGGATGGTGGCCCCCGGGCTCGTTGCGAGCAAGACGGCCGCGTCGACGTAGGTGACGGTCGCCGGAGTACCGCCGAAGCGCACCGTTGTGGATGGAGTGAAACCCGATCCAAGGATGGTGACGGCGGTCTTTCCGGCAACCGGGCCCATGACAGGATTGAGGCTAGCGGCGGAAAATTGGATAGGCTGCGCGACATCGAAGTCGAACGCCAACGGTCCGGCGAGACTGCCCCCGACGACTGGCGATATGCCGACGGTGCACCGTGCCTGGTAGCGACCTACTGCCAGTGGATGCGCTGGCTTTGAGGTGACCGTGCTCGCGTTTGTCGAACTGGGCGCGGGGACGGCCACGCCCCCCTGCGAGAGGGCCAGGGTGGACGCCGCCGCGACGCTGGTGGGAATCGCCGAAGCCAGTCGGACCCAGACGCTCGCGCCTGGCTCGGCGGTTTGCGCTGGGGCGGGACCCCGGGCGGCTACAGTTGGGTAGGGAACGTCGAAGATCCACTGGCCCGCCGACCCAGCGCCGACGATGAGCGTGCCGTCGAAAGCGGTGAGGCTCGAGGGCGATCCGTTGAAGTATCCGAAGGTGCGGGGTGCCAGCCCGCCGGTGGTATCTAGGAGCCACAGGCGCGACGAAAACGGCCAACGGGAGGCCGCTGCGACGGCGAAGGGCTCAAGGAATCCAACGGCGTCTGGAGTCAAGCCAGACGTGGTGGAGGTCTCAACCACCGATGGAATGCCGGATGGATCGAGGCTCAGCAGAGACACCGAGGCTCCGGCACCGACGAGGATCCGGTTGCCCGCGATTGCCATGGAGCGTGCCGGACCGGGGAGCCCGCTCACCATGCCGATCACAGCGAGGTTTGCATCGGACGCGTCGCGGACCTCGAGCCGGGCGGCGCCGTTGGGTAACGTGACGAGATCGACGAGACGCTCTCCGGCGAAGTCCAGCGCCTGGAGGGTACCGTTGGCGAGATCAACCTCAGAGACCACCTGGTATCCGTCGCCCACGCGCGCCAGCACGAGTATGTGGCCCGTTAACAAGGCGACCCATGCGGCGCCAGGACGGGCGGCGATTGACTTAACGGGGGACACCGCAATTCCGTCCGTGAGGGGGATCGTCTGTAGCCATCGCGGCTGGCAGAGCGCGCCGGGGGCCGAACCACAGCCCGTGATGTCAAAGCGGAGGACAGCCCCCGTACCGGCGAGGAAGAGCTCATTCTTCGCTAGCGCCATCGCTTCGGCGGCGACGGCTTGGGTCCGAGAGAGAAGGCTTGGTGTACGGGGACTCGAGATGTCCCAGGCAACCAACTGGCTGCCCGAGGCGACCAACAGGGCGCTGCCCACGGTTACCGTCGGACCAGCGGCTTCCGTCAGGTACTGCACGTTCTTGAGAGAGAAGGTGAAAGCCCCACTCGTGCTTGCGGAAACGAAACCTCCGGGGCCGGGCGTGAGAACGGCCACGTCGACCGGGCCTATGACTCCGTCGGGAGTGACCGCGGTGAGGCTGCCGTCGGTTTCGAGAACTACGCTACGAGCCGGGAGCCCGCCGAAGGTGACGAGCGAGGAAGAGGAGAAGCCGGCCCCATGAATAAAGACATGCGAGCGACTCTCGAACTCGACGGAAGGTGGGTCGACTGAGTCGATTCGAGGAGGCACGAGGTACCGGACCCCGCCGAGGCGCAGCGCGGTTAGCTGGTTCGGATTCTTGACCTGGACCGCTGCGATCCCGACTGGGCCCCCTGGTGCCATGACCGTGAGGCTTTTCCCGTCCGAGGACCGGTCGACTACCTGGGCGTGGTTTCCGCCAACCTCCACAGCGCAACCGGGCAGGAAGCCCGTGCCGCCGATGGTGAGCTGAACACCACCCGTGTTGATGACGTACGTAGGGCTAACCGTGGCGATGCTGGGGGCCTCGATGTCCGAGGTTGTCGCGGTAAGGAAGCTCGACGCGACCTCGGTGCCGAGAACTACGCCCGATATGCCTGCAAGCGTGGGCGCGACGCGCAAAGTGTACGTCATTTCAGGCGAGAGGGCTTCGCTGGGCGCGAGGATGACTCGCGCGCGGTCGGGCTCCATCACGAGGCTGCGCGAGAAGGAGACGGCTGTGTCTCCCTTCCACAGGGTGATCCCCGACAGGGTCGCCTGGTTGGGCATCTCCGAGAGAGCCACTTCTGGGCGGGACACCACCGAGACGCGCTGTCCAGCGCGAGGTGTGAACGCGGCCACTCTGAGCTCATCGAGGAGAACGGTTGTCGTGGCGCCGATCAGCGCGCCGGTAGCGTCGGCCGGGTCAGCCAAGGGCAGCTCGGCTGCGTGGCCGTTGGCCCACAGGAACTGAGTGCCAGCGAAGAGCGACCGCCCAGAGAAGGCCATCGACTGGACATCGCCGGGGACCGAGATCTCAGAGAGGAACTGCGCTTGCTCGCCAATTCGGATTCGGAACTTCTGCACATCACCACCTCCGGCAGCGACGTACGCAACGTCACCCGTGATCGCGACGTCCTCGGCCGAAACCCACCCGGACCCGAGGCGATCAACGAGGGCCATCGTCCCTGCGGCTGCGAGGGTATCCGGGGTAGGGATATCGATGATCGCAACTTGCTTGGCACTGCCGAGCGCCGCAAAGAGGCGGCTCCCTTCGATCCGCAGACGACGGGCCGGTGCGGCAAGCGAGGTAGTTGCAAGGGTGGAGAAGAATGCACTTCGCACATCAATCGCCAGAACCTGAGACGGCGAGGCTTGCGCCGCGTAGAGCGTACCTCCGCCCAACGCGAGGGCGGTCAGGCCGCTGGGCACGGCCACCTGGCCGACGACTAGCCCGGTCGCCACATCGGCGATGACCAGGCCGGAGTCGTCGGCGATGAAGGCGAGGCCGTCGATAGCGACGACGTCGTGGGCCGCCCCGGTGGTCCTTACGCTCCTCTCAAATGTGCTCGCGGTGGGCGTGCTCACATCGAGGACCGCCAATCCGTACCTGCCAGCAGCCAGGAGCCGGGTTCCCATTCGTGCCAGCCGGGTGGGGTCGGTTATCTGGATGTTGGCCGAGACCTTCGGGGTATTGGGCTCGGATAGATCGAGGACCTCCAAGTCACCTCCACCGTACACGTGGCCGAGGACGCCGCCGTCGAGGCCGACTACGTCCGTGGAGCCACTGAATGCGGCATACGCGAGCTGCCCTTCGACCAGAAGGTCTGCGACTGGGCCGGTCTTGACCGCGGCGACCGCGCCAGAGCCATACAGGAAGCTGGCCGGGATAGTAGAGGTCTCTCCTGGTGTGGTCGCCACCACGTCGACTCGGCCATCTCCGTGCGCAGGTGCGACGGCGGTGGCGGCCGTCGTGGAGGTGACGGCAACTGTGAAGGAGGGAGTTCCACCAAAGGAAACCCCCATCCCCGGGGAGAACCCGTGGCCCGTGAGGGCGACGAGCACTCCGCCTCGCTTGGGGCTGGTAGTCGGGCTGAGCGAGTCGAGCTTGAGATGGTCCCGGTACAGGAATCCGCCGAGCCTGCGGGCTCGAATGCCTGATGGGTCGATGATCTCCACCGCAGCGGGCCCTGTCGCGAGCGTCGACGAGGGTGGGACGAGCACCAAGAGCTCGGCGGAGGTTCCAGAGAGAACCTGGGCCACCTGGCCGCCCACCAACACGGTGTCAGAGGGGTCGAAGCCGCTTCCGGAAATTGCGACTGCGGTGGACGCATCCGCGAAGCCGCTGTTAGGGGCGAGCGCCATGATGATGGGCTGATTGGCGTCAGGCCTAGAGGCCACAGTGAAGGTTGTGTCTGCGGGCATACCCAACGCGCGTGCATCGAAGGCCACCAGCCCCTCGAGGTGCGCATGCACCGTCGCTCCCGTCGGGAACGGCGCGGCAGGAGTGAAGGTCACAACGGCCCCGGAGATGGTGAAGACGAGGTCTCGCGTGCCGACCGCGCGCTGTGGCCCTGAACCAGTGTCCACCGTCACCGAGAAAGTGGACTCGGTCAGCGAGTTCGAAGCGAGCGGGAGGGTTAGCTCTGCGCTGATGGTCGTCGAGGGCAGAGCGCGCGCGCCTGAGGACGGGGTGAGCGAAGACACGAGGAACTCGGGAGAGGGCACCAGGACGATCGCGGGCGCTCCCCAGGACGGATGCTCGATCCCAACCCAGGCGTTGGCGCCGACCAACGTAGTGCCGGCAGTCTGGGTCGAGAAGTCGGAGGACCGCAGCTCGGTGGGCGTGGAGTTTGTTACGGCATAGACGACAAGTCGGGTACCCAGGGTGACGTACGCCCGCCCGGCGCGCACCGCCAGGCGGCTCTTGACCATCTGGGCGTAGGTCGCAGGCGCGGTGGCGACCGTCGCGCGACCGAGGCGCTTGCCGGTCAGATCATAGGTGACCAACGCGAGCAGCCCGGGGCTGGCTCCGGCCACCTCGCTCACCAGCGCGAAGAGCCGGTCGCCATCGATCGCGAAGGCGAGAGGTGCCGCGTCGAGGGAGAGGCGGGCGATGAGAGGGTGGGACGGATCGACGAGGGAGAAGCGGGAGATGGTCCCGAGGGCGGACGAGCCGTCCACCGCGCTTACCCAGGCCTCATCACCGACCACTCGGACTCCCGTGGCAAGCCCAGGGACGAGGAGGCGGCCGATCACGTACGGCTGATCGAGATGCGAGGTGTCGACGAGCTGAACGCCGAAGGCATCCTCGGCGAGGAGGGTCAATCCGTCGGCCACCGCCAGGCCTCGTACTGGGCCGTTGGTGTCGAAGCTCCCGAGGAGAGTCGGCCGCTCGGGGACGGTGACGTCGAAGATCCGGAGCCCGGGCGCGTCGGCTGCGCCTGAGCCAACCCACAGCGCAGAACCGCGGAACTCGAACTCCGACGGCACCATCGACGGGAAGCCGGGGAGACTCATCGCGGTAGAGGTCGGCGCGTCGTATGAGAAGACCCCGAGCGTGACGGGCGACTCGCCGGGGCGGGTCACCGTTACTGGGGCCAGGCCCGGGAGCGTCGCGGCGGGTGTAGTGAAGCGTACGGTGCTGGTGTCGACGACGTCGACCGCGTCAGCCGCGATGCCACCCACGGCCACCCGAGTGCCGGCGATGAAGCCAGCGCGACCCTTGAGCGACAGGGTGACGACCGTGCCACCGGCGACGGGCCCGTGATCCGGGGACGAGCTGATCGCCCCGGACAGATCGTCGGCGAACTGGACGCCCAGCAAGAGCGTGCCTCGGAGGCCGCTGGAGTCCACCGCCGTCACGTCCCACAGGCCGGCTGCCTTCGGCCCGACGGTGACGTGGATCTCGGTGTCAGACACCGGAGAGGGCGTCAGTACTTGCGCGCCAATCAGCACCGATGTGACGCCGGCAAGAGAGGCGCCGCGGAGCACCAGCTCGCCTCCCGAGGAGGGGAGGAACGCGGGTGCACAGCTCACGAGCGCCGGCTGCCGCGCCCCGACCGCGGCCGTGTGGAACGTGCTGGCGAGGGGGATGAGGAGCGCACCAGCTCTCATGTCGGTTATGCCGGTGGTGACATTGATAGCGTAGGACGCGTTAGGCCTGAGCGAAGCTGCGGGGTGGAGGCGGACGGCGAAGGTGTTGGAGGTGTAGTCGTTGACCACTTCCCGGGTAGCGGTCACCGGGCCATCGGGCCCGAGGAGGGTGAAGGTCTGTTCGGTGACGCTCTGGTCGGCCACCGGGCGCGATAAGCGGACCTCCACCGTGGCGAGGTCGGGTGGCACCGTGGCGCCTCGTCGGGGGGTCCAATCCTGAACCAACGCGAAGGGAGTCTGGAGAGCGGTGAGCCTATCTCCTGATGCGAGCAGGAGGCGGTCGCCGATCAGCAGCGCATCGAGGGCTGCCTCGGTGTTGCCGAAGGAGATGAACTGAGGGTCTCGGGGGTGCGAGACATCGAGGATTGCAACGCCGCCCGCGTTGGTGGAGACCAAGAGGACGTCGCCGACTCGGCGGAGGTCGACGGGCGTTCCTGGAGTGTTGGAGAGCGCGGAGTCGAAGGGGATTCGGCTGAGCTCGGTGGGGTTGGTGGGGTTCGAGACGTCGACGATGATGAGACCCAGCTCTGCCGCGGCGACGATGGCCGTGTCTTCAATGACCTCGATGGCCGTGAGATCATACGGGTAGCTCAGGCTGCCGACTGGTTTGGCGCTCGGAGCTGCGCTGTCGAAGAGGACGAGGCGGCCGGCGGGGGTCGACGGAAGGCTGTCTTCGTTGGCAGGGTATCTCGTCCGAAGCGCGGCCTCGGAGAAATTGGGAGGCTGGGCGCAGAGATAGGCGCCCTGGTGGTACCCGCTGACGGCGTACAGCCGTCCGTCCACGATGGTGGCGCCGAAGAAGTCGTCGGTCGTCGCCGAGGCAGCGATTCGGAGAGGGTCACTTGGGTTCCGTGTATCGACGTATACGAGGGAGCCGCCGACTGAGACCGAAGCGTGGGTGGATCCGCGAGTGGGACAAGTCACGGCNNTGGGGGGGGCGGTGGGTCGAGCTCCATTTTGCTCGAGAGGATCCATGCGCCCGGACCTGCCGGCACGACCCTCGTGGACTCGAACGAAGGGTCATCGCTTGTCGTCTGGCGTCCAAGGAACGACGTCAAGACTGACGTCGTTCCTGCGTCGCTCGGATTGCCTAGAATAGACAACCCGGTGCCGCCGTTGGCGACGAGAAGCCGTCCATCTTGGAACTCGACGTCCAACGAGTCCGGGCCTACCTCGACGTCACGCGGCGGGCTCCCGAGTTTTGGGTGCGCGTACCAGTACTCGTAGGCATCTGCGACTCCGGGCGGTGGCACGACCGGCACCGCCATTGTCGCCTTAGGCCCGGAGGTCGACGACACGTCGAAGCTCGCGAACCGGTAGCTCTCGTGGATCGTACCGCTCCCGCTTATCGGTCCCACGTAGGGCTCGTCGAGGGCGTTGCCCCTCACCCAAGCGCCAGCCGCCGCATGGATCAGAAGGGGGATGGTCGGGTCTTGCGCCAGTCTCACTGGTCGGACACTGCTAGTGAGCTCCTGGCCAACGAACGGCAGGCCATAGCGCAGCGTCTGTGGCGCGCTCTGCCGCGAAATGGTGTCAGCCGACACGACGGTGACGTTTACGTCGCCGAAGGAATTGGGTGGCGCCGAAGCCGTCAGCTTCCTCGGGGAGAGGACGGCGACCGAAGGGGACACCTGCCCTCCGACTCGGACCGAAAGCTCCCCTGAAGTCTCCAGCCATCGAGGGAGGAAGCCCTCGCCGGTGACGGTGATGGTGCTACTCCCCTTTGGGTCGAGGAAGCGAGGGCTCGCCAATGAGACCGAGAGTGGGAGGCGGTACAGGAAGCCGCCGGCCCGTCGAGCCGTGAGCCCGGTGGCGTTGGTCACGACGACGTCGGCGAGCCCCGCTTGCCCTGGGGGCGTGGTGAGTGTGAGTCGCGAGGAGCTTCGAGCCACCACCGGCGCGTCGAGGCCTCCGATGCGGACCGAGGTGGCCTCGTCAAAGTTGGAGCCGAGGACGTCGACGAGCTCGCCACCCGTCGTGTACCCGACACGCGGCGCTACCAGCCCGATGGCCGGAGCATCCCCCGCGGCGGACGCCACCGAGAAGTCGAAGTCGAGCCCCTGCACCAGAGGATCGCCTCCCGGCGTCCTCAACGTCGTCGAGAGCGCCAGGTGCAGGCTTGCCCCCGGCGGCAGCGGCGCGCTGGGCCGGAAGACGATGGTGCTCGCCCGAGCCGTGGGCGATCCGGCCTCGAGAGTCCCTGCGACCGGCTCGCCATTGGCGGTGAGCGAGAAGGCGCTCGGTGCAGTGGTCGAGTCCAGCGTGGTGGAGAAGGTAATGGTGACGGAGGGTAGGGTGGTGGCGACGACCTCACCAGGTGAGACCGACACGGTGGCGACCGAAAGGTCGGCAGGGAAGCCGAAGTCGAGGCGCGCCCCGTCGCTGGTGGCTCTGGCCGAAAGCACCAGGGCGCCAGCGCAGGCGACCGCGGTGGACCCTCCTGGGCGGCCGATGATGTAGCGCTGGGCTGGCGCGGTTGGGTTGGTGATGTCCACCACCACCACGCCCACGCCCTCCACCGACACCATGGCGAGTTGGCCCATCAGGCTGACGTCGTTGGCAAACCCGCCCACGTTCTTCTGGCCGAGCAGCTGTGGGGTTGGCCCCGAGAAGTCGACGAGGACGAGCCCCTTGCTGCCCGCCGCTACTACCGCCAGCGTGCCCTGGAGTCGGACGCGTTGGGGATCAAGCGCGAGGCTTCCGGTGATCACCGGAACGGCCTCGAGGGAAACGCGCCCGAGCGTCCCCTGGGTAAGGAGCCAGGTCGCCGCGTCGCGGGTCCCTGTCGCAACCGCCGCGATGCCACCAGAGACCGCCAGTGCCTGGGCGCCCCCTGCGAGAGGGATCGCGGCCATCTCAAACGGCGCGACGGTGTTGTCCCACTCAACCACGCCTTGAGCGGTGGCCGCGAGGAGGCGATCTCCTGTGGCGTCAACGCCGAAGGAGCTCCCGTCCGAGGCCACAGCGCCCAAGGAGAGGTCGACGATGTCCAGGCCGTTGGAGTCGGGCGTCATCGTCACGTGCACAGCTCGGACGCCGCCCACCCAGACCGGCATGCGGTTGATTAACACTTGCTTCGCGTAGGTGAGCCAGAGGGTGTCCCCACCAGACGAAGGGGCTGAGACCCCGGTCACCTCGGCCACGTCAGGCAGCGAAGCGAGGATTCGGTCGTCCGCACCATTGTGGTCGCGATCGACCAGGCCGCCGCGTTCCGACGGTGGGATGGGCAAGTTGACGTTGGGGCCCTTTCGCTCGAGGCCCGAGATGTCCACCACCTGGAGGCCCTTGCTGCCGCCGACGTATGCGTACCGACCTCGAACCAAGATGTCGTGCACCCGCCCGCCGAGCGCGATGCTCGCGTCGGACGGCTCCTGGTACGTGAAGGCGCTCGCGAGCGTTGAGCTGGTGCCGTCGGGGTTCTTCACCGTGACGTCCACAACGCCGCGCTTGCTACTCGGGGTGAAGGCCTCGATGCGATTGGTGCCCAGCACACGCGACTGGGGCGCGGGCTTCCCACCGAAGAGGACCTGAACCCCGCCTTGAGTGGAGAAGCCTCGCCCGTCGATGAGGACACGCGTACCGCCGGAGGTGATTCCGCTCGAGGGGGCGATGGCGGCCACCTGGAGCGCCTCCGAGAATAGTAGAGCCCCAGCGTGGAACGCCGTCTGTCCGGCAGGTCCATTGAGGGTGAGACCCGCGAGCCCCGCGGCGGTCGGCGGCGCGGAGAACGTGAAGTGCGTGCCGTCAGGCGAGACGGAGAGGAAGGTGGCGGGCGTCGCCCCAATTCTGACCTCGGTGTCGGAGGTGAATCCGTAGCCGGTGAGCGTGATGGTCGCACCTCCGGAGGTCGGTGACTCGCGCGGCGCGATGGCAGTGATGCCTTGGGCAAGGGCAGTAGGCGTGTTTGCAGTGCGGAAGCTGGCGATGAAGCGCTCTGGCATCTGCGCGCCAGCCGCGGCGTCGGCCAGGCCTGATACCTCCAGGCGATAACTGGTCGAGGTGGCGAGCGGCGCTGCCGGAGTGACGTAGATGTCGTTCTGCGAAACGATGAGGGTGGTCGTCTCGGTGAAGCCGCTTTGGCTCCCGTCCTCTCGGACCAGGCGCACGGTGGTAGGCCCGACGCCGGAGGCAGGCCGGTTGAGGGTCGCCTTGATGGGGGTGCCGACGGGAACGCCGACAGCGCCCGCGACCGGCCGGCTGTCCACCACCACCGGGAAGGGAATGCGCACCAATGCGAGCCCGTCCGTCGGAGTCGCGAAAAGAGGGCGAGAGTAGGTCGCGGAGATACCAGCGACGGCCACGTCACCTACCAGTTCGACGTTGGACACCGCGGCGGCTGGAGAGAGGCCGACGGCGGTGGTCAGCTTCGGGCTCGTAGGGGAAGTCGTGTCAAAGAGGCCCAGCACGGCGGAGGTGGGCGCTGAGTACCCGAGGAGCGTCAAGCCCGGGCCGACGCCGGCGGACGTCGCGCTGGCGTAGGGGCTCGGGCGCTGGAGGTGGGCCACGGGGCCCAGGCGACCGATCGGCCGCGTCACCAAGGTCATGCCGCCTTCCGCCAGCCCAATGCCTGAGAGCGAACCGAGCGCTACTTCACCGGACACGCCGGAGAGCGTCGGGAGCGTGGGCACAGAGAGATCGATCGCGACGGTCTGGGTGGTGGGGGTGAGCGGGATCTGCAAGGTGGCGTAGGCGTAACGCCCGTCGGTCGCAACTTTGATTACTGAGTACGTGACCGGCGTTCCACCGAGGAGGAAGGTCGATACCGATCCGACCAGCGCGGGGTGGGAGCTGTCTGACAAGGCGAAGGTGGTGAGCCCTGCGCTGCCCGAGGCGACCAACAGCTCGTCATCGACCAGCGCCATGGTGCCCGACTCGCCGGTGAAGGGGATCGAAGCGGTGATGAGCGGCGCCGTCGTATCGCTCCCGTCGATGACGAAGAGCGTGGGGTACCCTTCGCCTTCGAGATCCACCCCTGCGACTTGGATGCCGTCCGCTGCGACGTAGATGGTGCTGCCCCTCGCCGCCACGCTCCGGGCGAGGAAGGGCACAGGGAACGATACACCCCCGCGAACAGCCGGGTGCTCGGGGTCGGAGATGTCCACTGCCGCGAGCGACGAGAGGTTGCTCCTCTGTAGGATTTCCGTCGGCGTCGAGCCCTGGCCGATGCTCCCGCTCTGGAGGAGCCAGGTCGTTGTTCCCGAGGTGGCGACCTGGAGCACCGTCCCGTTGCCAAGCTTCCCAGCGGGACGAGTGTCAGTGTGGTCAACCGCGGGATCCCACCGTGCGACCCGGCTCGTGACGGTGAGGTCCGAATAGAAATATGCCCCCTCGACAGTGACCGAAGTTCCATCGGGGTTCACCACGCCCACGTCTGTGGCGCCGAAGGCTCCGGGGGGCGTCAGCACGGTAAGCCGACCTGGCGACCAGACCCGGACGGAGGTGCCCGGTGCACCGTCGAAGAGTACTTGCGCCCCCTCCTGGAAACCGGCACCCACGAGCTCTACCTGTGTGCCCCCGGCGAGGGGGCCGGTGGCGGGCGAGACGAAGGTGAGGTCGATGATCGGAACGTAGAGGAAACCGCCCAGGAGATCGTCCGCCAGCCCGTCGGGGTTGACGATCTGCACCGTGGCCGGACCCTCGACATTCGGGGGCGCCTTGAGTGCGAGTTGGTCGCCTGCCGAGGACACCGACACCACGGTGGCCTCCTGGCCCCCGAAGTACACGTGCGCGCCAGTGGCGAAGTGAGCTCCGAGAACCGTGACATTGATCGCCCCGCTCACGGGCCCAACGGTTGGGGAAAGCGAGAGGATCTGTGGTGGTGCGTTGGCCGAGGCGGCGCTGGTGAACGAGAACTGGTACGGCTTCACGAGCCCGAGGCCGGGGGCGCTCGAGACCGAGCCAGGCACGGTGACGTAGATTCGCGCTCCCGGCGGAAGGTTGGTCAGAGGAGTGAAATGGGCCGACTTGCCCGCCACGGCGATGCTCACCGGGAGTGCGAGGCCGATGATTGGATCTCCCGCCCGCACCACCACACTCGCCAGCGAGGCAACGTCGGGCACCTGGCTGAACTCCACAACGATGGCCGAGCTGAGCGGGACCTGCCGGGCGGAGTCGAGCGGCTCGGTCCCGGAGACGACGAAACGAGGGAGATCAAACTGCCCCACCTTGCCCCCGCCGAGGTCGGCGGTGAGGGTGTCGCCAGCAAGCGCGATTGAACTCACCTGGTCAGTCGCGTCGACGGCGAGGTTGGCTCGGACGAAGGGGCTCGCCGAGCCGTCAGCGCCGAGGGCCGACGCGGTGAGCAGCGACTTCACCGGGATACTGTTTTGATCGCTCACCTGGCTCGATGCGAAGACAAGCTGGCCCCGCGCGACGAGCTCCCCGGGGGCGATAGCGAGGAGGTCCGCCCTCAGCGGGCTCTGGGGCGAGAGGCTGAGAAGCCTGGGTTTGCTCGGTGTGCCGGTGTCGACCACCGCCATCGGAGCGCCGCTCGCCTCGCAGGCCACTAGAGCCCGGTCACCCGCGAGGGCGACGCGGAGGGCTCGGCCCGGAAGGGCGACGAAGCCGAGCTCCTTGAACATCGGCGTCGACGAGTCGAGAACGCGGAGGCCACCGGTATCGGCGGCGACCCAGACGGTCTTCCCCGCCACAGCGACGTCCCGAGCGCTGCCGATCACCGGCAGGGTCGTCACGCGTTGCGGCTGGGCCGGAGTCGAGAAGTCGACGACCGTCACCCCCAGGGCGCCCATCGCAACGAAGGCCAAGCGACCATGGGTGGCCATTCCGCCGAGGTCCGTCCCTGGGAGGTCGACTGAACCCACAACCTTTGGGACTGACGGCACCGTCACGTCCACCAGCACCAGCAGTGGGGCGGTGGTTTCGGTCTTCTCAGTGACGATTGCGAGGAGGTTGGCGTAGTTGGCGGCTGTCCCATCGGGCGCTGCAACGAAGGCCATGCGCAGTGGCCTCGCCGGCAGAACGACTGCGCCCCTTGAGACGAGCTGGTTGTTGAGCTGCTCGGCGAGAACGACGAAGGCGGTCTTGGTTGCGAAGTAGATGTCGCCGAAAGCCACAAGGCCGTCTGCTCGTGCTGCGAGCGCGACCCTTGGGTTCATGATGGCGACGGACAGCGTCGCCGCGGGCCTCATCCCCACCTCGACCGACACCGGCGGTGTCTGGGTTCGGTTCTCCGATGCGTCAATGGCGGTTGCGCTCACGTCATGGAGCGTCCCGGCGCCCCCCGGTACCCGCCATGGCACCTGGTACAGCGGCCGATTCGCCGTGCTCAACGTCGCCGTGGCGCTGGCCGCAACGAAGGATCCATCCACCCGCAGCTCGACGCTCGAGATGCTGGCGTTGTCCTGAGCGAAGGTCTGCGTCATCACGACCTCGTTCTCTGTCACGACGTCGTGGGCGGGTGGGTCGAAGAGTTGCGCGTCGGGCGGAACTGTGTCGACGACGCTCCCCACCATCACCGCCGACGAGACCTTCTCTTGGCCACCGGAGTCGATGGCGATGGCAGTGAGCGAGAAGGTTCGATTCCCGCTCCCCACTGGAGGAATCCAGGAGCCCACGAAGCGGTTCGCTGCCCCGAAGACCCCGGCCGGGGCCGTCGACGTGGCCACCTTGAGGCCATCGACGAGGAACTCCACGCGCTGCAACGGACCTTCGACGTCTGACGCGTCTACCTCGAGGCGCAACGCTTTGCCCTGGAACACCAGGGTGCCGGGCAGAGGCAAGTGCCAGGCGACCGTGGGCATCGTGTCTCCCTTCACGTCGAGGGAGACCATTGGCGAAGGGCTCTCGTGGCCGGCGGTGTCGCGAGCGCGAGCACGAACGTAGTACTTGTTCCCCTTCGCTCCGGAGGGGAGGGTGATGGGGAGTTGACACGGCGATACGAAGCGGCGACCGATGGCTTCGAGGGCGTTGGGGTCGAGGCCTCCTTCGAAGTCGACCTGGGTGACGCCGACGTCATCGCTTGCGGTGGCGCTGAGGACGACAGTCTGCCCAGCTATCCCAGTCGGCGGGGCCGTGATTGAAACATTTGGCGGTGCATCGCCCTCTACCGTGAGTTGGCTCTCGGCTGACTTGGCATTCCCCGATGGGTCCTTCGCCGTGGCTCGGAAGGTCACCGTGCTTCCGACCAAGCTCGCCGGAGCCAGCCACATGGTCCGGTAGGGGCGGGCGCTCAGCACGGCCAAGGGCGCCCCGTTGACCTCGATGGAAACGGCGACCACACCGATGTTGTCGTCAGCCTGAACCTCGATGGGCACCTGGAGGCCGGCTACGATTTTGGAGTTGTTGGCCGGGCTCGATACGCTGACCGTTGGAGCGCTCGTATCCGCGACCACGGAAACCGAGACCGATGGTGTCTGCGAGGAGTGGCCCACGCTGTCGGTCGCGGTCGCCTGGAACGTGAGCGTTCTCCCGGCAGAGCCATAGGGCAGCGGGATGACGAACGAATAGGGCCCTTGAAGCTTGGTCAGACGCTGTGCGCCACTGACACCGCCAGTCACCGTTAAGTCGACGCGCGAAACGGCATCGTCGTCGTGGGCGGCCACTACCACGACGACCGAGTTGCCCTCGACCACCGTGCTGCCCGCTGCCGGCACGGGGATGTCCACGTTCGGAGGGCCATCGACTTTGGCGGGTAGGTGGATGCTGTCCGAGTAGGAAGGGTACCCCAGGCTGTTGACGGCTCGGGCTTGGATGTCGAGCGCCAGGACGTCGGTGGGAATCGCAACCCGAAAGACATAGGGCGGCGCGGTCAGCACCACCGGGAGGAGGGTGCCGTTGACGCGAAGTTCGACGGTCCCGATGCCGATTTTTTCCTGTACCACCTGCACGGTAACGTCCACGAAGTGCCCCTGGAGCACTGGGGTTCCGTTGGCTGGCGACAGCACCGACACTGCAGGCGGCAGGGCGCGGACTAGAGGGACGCGCAGGATATCGAGGGGGCTCCAGTTGCCGCTCGCATCCCTTGCGCGCATCGCCACGAAATAGTGGGTGCTGGAGGCCACGCCGAGGGAAGCCAGGGTCGGCATCACGAAGTCGAAATGGGTCTCCGGCGCATAGACCCCAAAGGAGGCCCCAGGGACCGAGCTCTCCTCAGCGAAGCCGCCCTCCTGGTGCACGAGGGCCAACGAGTCGGTCGACGGTCCCGCGAAGACCTCCACGGCCTCGACGAAGACGTTGTCGCTCGCCTGGCCGTGGAAGGCCAGCACACTGCCCTCGGTAATCTCGTCGCTCAAGACGGGCGCGATGATTGAGACGACCGGGGCCTGGGCGTCGGGCACCACCGTGAGGGTCCGCTCCACGGAGGTGGTGTGGCCCTCGAGATCGGTCGCGACGGCGCGAATCGTCACGCTCGTCGTCTGTGGGAGCCGGAGGAGCCCGGCTGGGACCGACACGAAGCCCTGGAACTCCCTCAACTGCGAAGTGTCGTGGTACTCGGCAGGGAGCGTCTCCACCGCGGCGCGAATGTCAGGGTCGGCGGCGAGGTAGTTGCCGTCGGCGTCGGTGGTCGCGGCGACCGCGATCCCCTTCGCCTGAGTGCGGCCGAGCTGCAATGCCGGTTGGCCATTGACGAGGAAGTCGACGAAGGCGACGCCGGTGTCGTCTCCCGCGATCGCCTTGAACAGGAGCTGAATGCTGCCCTCGGGAATCGTCTGGCCGACGCTGGGGAGTACCAACCTCAGCTTCGGCGCCTGAGGCCGTCGACCCTCGATGAGGAGGCGGCGGATCGAGACGTGCCCTGCCGAGTCGGTTGCCCGAATCGTCAATGCCGATGGGGTGCCCTCACTCCCGGGAGGCGGCGTCACCGTCACCGAGCTACCGCTGCCGGCGCGGGACATGATGATGACGTCCTCGAAGAGGACCTCTGTCAACTGAACGCTCAGGTCGTCGGTGACGGTGAATTGGAGTGTCGCCGGCACGCCTTGGAGGAGGGAGACGAGTCCGCTCGCGAGCTCCGTCGCTGACGCGCTCTCGACCGGCGTGGTGAGCGAGTTGAGGGTGATGGTCGGCGCCACGTCGTCGACCATCGTCAGGTACTGAGTTGGGCTGGTGCGGCTATTGCCAGCGCGATCGGTCGCGCGGATGGCGAGGGCGATCGGATCTGTCGCCGCTGCCGGTGGCGTATAGGTGAAGGCTTGGCGGCCGAGACCAAAGCCCTCGACCCGTCCTTGTCGCACGCCGTCGGCGAGGAGCTCGAGGGAGTCGACGGCCACGTTGTCGCTCGCCGAGCCACCCACGGTCAGTGATTGGCCGCGCACCAGCGTTCGACTGGCTCCGCCTTCGATTGCGACCACCGGTGGCGTCGTGTCGGGAACCGCGGTGGTGGTGCCTCGCGCGAGCGCGCATTGGTCGGCCGTGTCGCAGCCCACGCCCACGTACTGAAGGGCGCCGACCCAACCCTTCGGCACTCGAAGCGATGTCGAGACCGGCAAGGGGGCGCCTGGCTGGCCTTTGAGAGACTCGGTCGAGTGGTAAGCGACTCGCCGAGCGCCCTTCTCTAGGTCGATCTGCGGATTCGGCAATAACTCAACCGTGGCCGTCTGGGGGCCGTGCCAATCGCTGGAGGTGACGTCGATTCTAACCGAGAGGACGCGGACGGCCGACGTCGGGAAGTCGAGGATCGCGACGTAGGGTGCCTGCTGGAGGGAGACTGTCCGAACCCCACCGGGTGCGAGCGCGAGAAACGCCTGAGCCGCCGCCGAGCTTTCCTGGCCGGGGACCAGCGCGTAGCGGTAGGTGATCTTGAGTTGTGCCGGGCCGTCGGTCTCCACTTGGAGCGCGCCGGCGGCCGGGGGGAGCCCGGTGAGCGCCTCCGCAGGTGGAATACGCCATTCGGTCGGCGTGACGGAGGTGGTGAAGGAGACGGTGTTCGCCACCCGAACCTGGAGCCGATTGCTGCCCGTCTCGGCGAGTGGCACCGTGACAGTTCCGCCATCGGCGAGCGACAGGTCTGTGTTGGTGAGGAAGATGCGCGCCTTTCTCAGGCCGACGTCGTCGACACCGGAGAAGGCGAACGACTCCATCTTCTCCTCGGTCAGCGTCGCGGGGTTGGCCGCCAACGCGAGCGACGGAGGTGAATCTGAAATGAGCGCGCAGAGGAGGCTCGCCAGCGAAGTGTGGCCCGCGGTGTCGTGGGCGATGGCGACGAAGGAGACGTCGCGATCCCCTCCATTGAGGCTCGGGGCGACGAAGGGGAGGAGCAGATTTGCACCCGGAACCGGGGGGTGCCAATCCAGCGGCAGGTCGACGCCGTTGGCCCTCAGCGAGAGGCCGTCGATCAGGCCGTCATCGGAGGCGGAAAGGGCAATCATCGCGGGGGCGCCGGCGACGCAGACGTTCGGCCCTGGGGTATTGCGGAGCTCCAGCGCGACGCCGGGTGCCTCTCGGTCCACGAAGGGGGCAATGGAGATTTGGAACGGCGTCGTCTCGGTCGCGTTTCCGGCGAGGTCGCGCGTTCGAGTGTTGACGGTGTAGGTGCCGGGGGGAAGCTTACCAAGCGGCGGACTGCCCTTGTACGTGGCCGTCCACCGCGTCGAGAGAATGATGTTCCCGGGCTGGGCTGGATCGGCGACGCGAGTCGTCACCTTCTGCCCGTTGGAGGAGGAGAGCCACGGCCCCCCAGGGAACACCCCTCCATCGACGAGGAGGTCAACGGCCGCGACGTAGACGTCGTCGGTGGTGTCGACCTCGAGGCCCAGGTTGCTTCCCACGGGGAGCGAGATCGGCCCTCCGTCAGGCGTCAGCTGCGGAACGAGCATCACCGCGGTGGGCGGCTCGGTGTCGGGGAGGACGTTGAGCGCGACCTCGGCCTGCCCTACTTGGCCCGTGGTGTCGCGTGCCACCAGGCCTACCCGCGGAGGTTGCCCTTGAGAGATGATCGGCGCGCGCACCACTCGGTTCTGCTCGACGCGCGTGTCGACCTGCCCAGTGGTGGGTAACGTGCCGACGAGTTGCCCACCCGAGAGCCCGGCGACACCCACAACACCGTCGTCGTCGGCGACCAGGGCGGAGACCGTCAGCTCGGTACCTTCTTCGTAGGTCGCTCCGAGCGCGGGGACTACCAGTGACACCGTGGGAGGCGTGTCGCCGTGCACCGTGAGGTTCGCCGACGTGGTGGTCGTGAGCCCACTGGTGTCGGTCGCGGTCGCCGTCGCTTTGATGGTCTGGCCGATCCAGGCCGTGGGAATGGTCTGGGTGAGATGGAACACCCGGAAGAGGCCGTCTTGGGTGTATTGGCTGGTGGAGATCGCCGCCTGACCATTGAGGGCGAGAGACACGGATCGAACCGCGACGTTGTCGGTCGCGGCGAGGTCGAACGCGAGCGAGCGGCCTCCGAAGACGACGGCACCGGGGGGCGGGCTCCGAAAGCCCACCAACGGCGGCTCGGTGTCTGCCGCGAGCTCGACCTTCGTGGTCGTCGACTCCTGGTGACCCGCGCCGTCGAGGGCGTCGGCACGAAGAGTGGCGATCCTCGGTTGGCCGCTGGTGGTGAGGTTGAACTGGAAGGGCGGAGTCGACCGGACCCCGGAGGCGACGCCGTCGAGGAACAGCGCGACCTGAGTGACGGCGACATCGTCTGTCGCGGTCACTGCCACGGCGATCGGTGTTCCGATCGTCACTTTGGCTCCGCTGGCCGGCGTTTCGAAGGAGACCACCGGTGGGAGATCGTCAGAGATGGTGATCGCTGCTTCTGGAGCGCTGCCGACGTTGCCCGCGCTGTCCTTCGCGGTTGCTCCCAGACGGTGGGTGGTCGCCCCAACGAGCGCGCTCTTGGGAATGATGACGTGTGTCGCGAACGCTCCGGGTTGGCCCGGTACTGGCGACGGAGCTGGGTCCTCGAAGAACGGCTGGCCGTCGAGGGTCACGGTGATGGTCGCGACTGCCACGTCGTCGCGGGCGCCGACGGAGACCGGGATGTTTTGCGAGCTCGTGAAGGTCGCGCCACTCGGTGGGCCGACGAGGGCGACCGACGGGCGGGTGGTGTCGGAGACCGGGGTGATGGTCACCTGTTGAGTACTCGTATTGCCCGCGGAATCCCGTGCCTCGGCGGTGACGATGACCGGGCGCTGCGCCGACCCAGCCGGAACTTGCCACCACGTGGTGTATGGCGACGTTGTCGAGGCACCGACCGGCACTCCAGAGACGAACCAGGTGACCGAAACCGGCGGCGGTGAGTCGTCGGTCACCGCGGCGGTCAGCGACAGTGAGCTGCCCACAATGGGCGTCGCCTGTGACGCGGGGCTCAGGATCGAGAGCTGGGGCGGTGCGTCGGCGAGTACGGTGATGGAGAGGGACCGCCGCGTCTCTTGCTGGTGCGCGTCCACAGCCGAGACCTCGAGGAGATGAGGCCCGAGTGAGCCAGGGGTCCAGGAGAGCGAATAGGGAGCGCTCCCTGCCGTGGAGCCGTTCAGCCCGCCGAGGAGTTGCGCTCGATTGACGATTTGCCCGTCGACCAACAGGCGTGCGTCCACTCCGAGCGACATCGTGTCGTCGGCGACGAGGCCGGTCACAGTGACCTGGCGGCCGAGGCTGAAGGAGGCGCCGCTTCCAGGTGCGGAGATGGTGACAAGCGGTGGGGCATCGACGCCCACCCGGACCATATAGGCTTCGATTGGTGCGGTCGCTCCTGCGAGGTCGACCGCCTCCGCGCGAAGACCGACCGAGGTTCCGGCGCGGCTCGTTGCCGGGACCCAGGTGAACTCCCAAAGCGGAACGAGCGTCTTTTCTCCGGTTTGCGGATTGCAGACGCGGAGCTCCATCCGCGGGACCTGGACCGCGCCCAATGGATCCATGTCGGCGGAGAACCGGACGACCTGGAAGGCGGGGCCACCACCCTTGCACGGCGGCGGATTGGGCCGGTCGCATACCCGGAGCGTCACAGGGGCGCCGGCGGCGACGGTGACGCTGGGGCTCTCCCAGTAGACCGTGGTGCTGCTGGCGGTCGCGCCCGCGGTGACGCCGATGCTCACCACTTTCGCAGAGGTGTGCTGGCCCGCGGAGTCGGTCACCGTCGCGCCGAGGCGCAGTGTCCCCCCGGCGTTGGGTGGCGCGGCGAAGCTGAAGACATACGCGGCGTGGTCAGGCTCCCGAACGGGACGCCCTCGACCGTGAAGTCGACCCGCGCCACCGCCACGTCATCGGTGGCGTTCGCGGTGACGTCGAAGCGCGCCCCAGCCACGACGCTGGAGGGGGCCGAGAGCGTCACCGTGGGGAGCCCATCTTTCACCACGAGTGGCACCGACGCGCTCAGCCCCGAGTTCTCCGACCGAAGAATCGTCGTCCCCGGACGGAGCCCGGTCACCCGGCCATCGGGGCCAACGCTCGCCACCGTCTGGTCGTCGACGGCCCAGCGCGTCCCAGTGGAGGCCGTCGTGAGGTCCACCACGGTTCCGCTCGTCAGGAGGCCAGCAAGGGTGACGCGGGTCTCGGTGCCGACCGCCTCGACGACGGGGCTCGTCGGCGCAATCGACACGGATGCGAGGGTCGCGGTCGAGTCGACCACGACTTGCACGTTCTGGCTGATGCCCCCGTACTCTACGGTGATGACGGCCGTGCCGTTCTGCCGCGCCACCAAAGTGCCGTCTGCGGAGGCAATGGCGACCGCGTCGTCGGAGGATGAATAGCGCACGCCGTGGCCTGCGCCCGAGACGTCGACCTCTCCCGCGAGGAGAAACGTCGCCACCACCCCCAGAGTGAGGCGAGTGCCAAAACCGCCCTTCATCAGGATGGTGCTGGGCTGAACCCGGAGCGCCGTGATGGAGTCGAGCGCCTCGCTGGCCATCTCGACGACCGACCGATGCACGCGCCGACCGAAGGCGTCCTCGAGAACCAGGTCGGCGACCACCACTCCGTCGAAGGGGATGTCGGCCGACGTCGGGACGGTCCAGGTGACGGTCGAAGCGGTGAGGTTGAGGTGGGTCCTGAGTCCGGTCGTTGAGGCAAAAGCCGAACCGGCTGCCTCCTTGAGACTCCCGTGGACGGCTCTCAAGCTCTGACCAGACGTCCCCGTGAGGTTGAGCTCACCGAACGCAAGCTCTCCCGTGAGCGGCACGGTGACGACAATGGCGCCGCCGCTGGTGGTGACGGTCGGCTCCGCGGTCAGCGTGATCGACGACGAAGGGTTGAATGCGACAATGCCAGCCGCGCCTGAACCGACGGCATTGCTCGGCGTGGCCGTCACCTTCAAGACGCCGTCGGCAGGGTAGGGCGTCGCGAGGGGGATCCGGAGGTGAAAGGGCACCGCGCTGCCGCGGTCGCGCTGAAGCACCAGGTCCGAGAGGTGAACGAAGGGGCCGGTCGCACTGGCTCCTTCGACCGCGACCGTCACTTGGCTGGTGGCGGCATCGACCTCGAAGGCGATGTCTGCCGCCTCGGCGCCAGTGCGAAGAGGTGAGAGCGGATAGATGGCCCGCACGGACTGCGCGGCGGCCCCGGTGGCCAGAAGACAGGCCACAAGCCACACGTATCGAGTCAAATGAAGAAGACGGCCCATTTTCCCCTCCCAACGCTGCTCCAACGCACTCGACCACCCGACTACCCGACCGCCCAACTATTCGACCTTCATCCCTTTGGCGGGCTTCTCCGCCTTCGGGAACTCCACGCTCGCCGCGGTGGTGAGGTGGCGCACCAGCGTGTCGAACGCCTGCCGCTGGCGAACGGCCTCGTACCGATTCTCGACTGCTGCCCGCACCTCTTCGAAGTGCGCCGGCTGGGCACCTCGTCGCTCGAGCAGCACCAGCACAGACAGGCCGTTCTGGAGCTCGATCACCTCTGACACCTCGCCTCGTGTCTTGAGCCGGAGCGCCGCCTGCTCCTCGGGGTTCGTCGCCTCGGTCACCCAGCCGACATCCCCGCCCTTGAGCCGCTCCGGCCCGTCGCCGGAGGCGCATACCAATGCAACGGACTCGCCCTTGACGAGGCGGCTTCGAAGACGGTCGATCTTGTTTCTCAAATTCTTGTCATTCGAGTCACCACGAAGGAGCAGTCGCGCCACGTGACTCTGGGCGGGACTGGCAAACTGCTCTTGGTGGGCCTCGAAATAGGATCGCAGGTCTGCCTCGGCTGGGGTCGGAGCCTCGCGCTGCACCGCGTCCACCAGTGCCTGGACTGACAACCGTCGCTCGAGCTCCTGCACCTGCTGCACGATCTGCGGAGCCTGATCGAGCCTTCGCCGACGGGCCTCGGCCAAGAGGAGGCGCTTGGTGACGACGGAGCGAACGAACTCGGCCCTGCCGGCCGGTGTGTCGAACTGCTCTCTGAGCTGCGGGGGTAGGCGCGCTGCTTCCTCCTCTACCTCCACTTGCGTCACCACGCCCCCGTCCCACGATGCGAGGACGGCGCCTCTGGGAGCCGTGGGCGCCTTCTGATTCGAAGACGTGCACGAGCCACTCAACCCGAGTGCCCCCACCACTCCCACCACCGCTACCAACCGCAAACGACGCATCCCGCACTTCTCCTTGGTGTTGCGAATGGCTGGGCACTATAAGGCCAGTCGGTTTTGGGGTAGTGAAATTTTCTAACGTCAGTGACCTTGAAGGGGCCTGAAGCATGGAGCGCCGGCTGGCAGTGTTGATGGTGTGTTCGTTGATCGCAGTGGCCTGCCGAAAGGGCCCGGCGGATGCACCGGGGGCGGAGCGGTCGGTGGTCGCTCACGTTGGCTCGTTGGAAATCACCGCTCGAGACGTGGAGGCAGAGCTTTCCCGGCAGCCGGAGTTCGTTCGCACTCGCTATGTGGCTCCCGAGAAGCGGCGGGAATTCCTCGATACGATGATTCGGACCCAGCTGTTCCTGGAAGAGGCACACCGGACCGGGCTGGA
>PMBV01000292.1 GCA_003153055.1 Myxococcales bacterium | reverse complement strand
TCAAAGGACAAGCGGGTCTTCCTGTCTGATGACGAAGCGCTCGAGGTGTGGGACTTGGTGCTGAGGAACATTCGACCGCGGACCGGGGCATTCTGATTCTGAGCGGCGACCTGCATCGGTCGTAGGCCGCTTGAGGACGACGCCACCCAGCTCCCCACCCACGAGCGGTCACTCCAGCACGACGAGCGCCGCGCTCCTGAGCACGAACCGTTCCCCTGTGCGCGCCCCTCGTGCCCGGGTGTACCTTCCGTCCCATGAACGCGGCGATTCAGCCCATCACCGAGCCCCGCGTGTCGCTCCGCCGGCGCAGCGCGGGCATTGGCATCGTGCTCGGGGTCGTCCTCCTGCAACTCTTGGCCTATTACATCGCCAACCGAGACGCCGGGCGCTTCTTCTCCGTGCTCCTGCTCTTCGCCATGGAGATGCCGCCGCTCATCTTGACGCTCAACGCCCTGTTTCACCGGGCGCGCCACCTGGAGCGCTCCTCCGGCTGGCTGGTCATCGTCGGCCTCCTCGTGGCGGGCGCCATCGGCGGCGTCTTCGGCGGAGTGCTCTACGTCTTGAGCGAGTCGGTCCCCTCTCTCGGCCTGCACACCAGCTCGGTGCACCCGATGACCTTCGTCCGCTCGGTGCTCTTCGGTGCCACCCAGGCCCAGAGTCACTTCGGTCTGTGGACGCTGGCCTTCGTCCTCCCCATCGCCCTGGAGGACGCGCGGGTTCGGACCCTCGAGGCCCAGCAGCTCCGCAGCGCCGCCGAGCTCAGCCGGCTCCGGGCCAACCTCGAGCCTCACTTCCTCCTCAACACCTTGAACGCCATCGCCGGCCTCGTCACCGAGGACCCTCGCGAGTCCCGCCGGCTCCTCGCGGCGCTGGGAGACCTCCTGCGTGACGCCCTCGCCGACGAAGGCGAGCTCCAGACCCTGGGGGCTCAGATGACCTGGCTGCGCCGCTACGGGGAAATCCTCGAGGCCCGGCACCGCGGCGACCTCACCTTCGAGTGGGACATCGCCACCGGCCTCGACGACCTCCTCCTCCCCCGGTTGCTCATTCAGCCCCTGGTGGAGAACGCGGTGAAGCACGGGGCCCTCAAGCGCGAGACCAAGGGCCGCATCCTCGTGCGGGTCACCCGCGTCGGCACCTCGCGCGTTCGCTGCATCGTCGAGGACGACGGCCCGGGGCTCGACGACGCCCCCGTTCGCTCCGGCGCCTTTGGCATCGAGTCCGTCAAGCGCCGCCTCGAGCTTCGGTACGGAGCCGCCGCCACTCTGAGCCTCGAGGCCGCCAACCCAGGCACCCGGGCCATCGTCGAGTTCCCCGGGGCGACCCATGAGTGAGGGGCTCCTTCGCTGCCTGGTGGTGGAGGACGAGTGGCCCGCTCGCAACTACCTCGTCGAGCTGATCCAATCGTCCCGCCTGGCCGAGGTCGCCGCCGCGGTGGCCACCGTGGAGGAGGCCCAAGAAGCCCTCGCTCCCTCGTCGAAGCTCGATGTCGACGTGGCCTTCATCGACGTGCAGCTCTCCCGCAACCAGGGCAACCGTGCCGGCCTCGAGCTCGTCCGCAGCCTCGCCCAGTCTCACCGCGGCGTGCTGATGGTGCTCGCCACCGCCTTCGAGAGCCACGCCCTCGAGGCCTACCAGCTCGGCGTCGCCGACTACCTCCTCAAGCCCTTCAGCGAGGAGCGGGTCACCCAGTGCCTCACTCGGCTGCGCACGCGGAAGACCCCCGGCCCAGCCCAGCCACCGCGCATCGTCGCCCGCCGGAGGAAGAATCTCGTCTTCCTGGCTCCGTCCGAAATATGGGCCTTCGAGGCCGCCGACCGCCTCACCTTCGTGCACAGCCGCCACGGCCGCTTTGACCTCGACCTCTCGCTCACGGCCATCGAGAGCTCGCTGGGCGACCGGGTGGTGCGAGTGCATCGCAACTGGCTTGCCACCGTCGAGCACATCAAGGAGCTCGAGCGGGAGACCGCCGACACCACCCTCTTCGTCGGTGAGAGCCTCGGCGACACATCCTCGGGCGTGCACGTGCCCGTCTCGCGAGACCGCGCTCAGGTCGTGAAAGACTTGCTCCTCGACCATTCCACCGGCATCCGCCGGGCGTAGCCGCCGCCTTCCGGCTCGTCGGGGGAACACCGCCGCTCGTGACCCGTCGGCTCCTGCTCGTCTGCTTTCAGGAAACAACTCGCGGAGTTGCTACATACCACCACCGTGAAGACACTGATGACAGGCATCGTGGCCCTGCTGGCTTCCCACGCCTTCGCCGAGGATGCAGTGCTGACCCTCGACGACGCCCTCCGCATCGCCCATGAGAGCCACCCCCTCATTCGCCAGGGTGTCGCCAACGTCGGCGTGATGGAGAGCCGGGTCGAGCAGGCGAGGGGAGTGCTCTTGCCACAGCTGGGCGCCTCAGCCACCTACTCCCGCTCCCATGGCGCTTTCGCCAGCGTCGGCACCTCGAGCGCCACGCCGAGCAGCTCCGGCACCTCGAACCAGTTCAACTTCGGGCTCTCCGCGACCCAGACCCTGTGGGACTTCGGCGCCATCGAGCGTCTGAGGGCCGCCGGCTTCACCCGCGAAGCCCAAGCAGCGACGCAGCGCGCGACCGAGCTCCAGGTAGCGCTGGGTGTTCGCCGAGCCTACTTCGCCGCCGCCGCCCAGGTGGCCCTCGTCAAGGTCGCCGAGGAGACGCTGAAGAACGACACGCTCCACCTCGAGCAGGTTCAGGCGATGGTGAAGGTCGGGCAGAAGACGGCCATCGACTTCGCCCAGGCCCAGACGCTCACCGCCAACGGCCAGCTCGGCCTCATCAACGCGAAGAACGGGCTCCACCTCGCGCTGGCGGCGCTGGTCCAGGCGGTCGGCACCCTCGAGCCCAGAGCCTTTGCCGTGGAGGACTCCCAGCTCGGCCCCATCGCCAACGAGAGCGACGAGCTGGCCACTCTGGTGAAGCTGGCGATCGATCACCGGCCCGAGCTGGCGAGCCTCCGTCACCAGCAAGAGTCCGTCGTCGCCTCCACCCTCGCCGTCACCGGTGGGTACCTGCCCACGCTCGGCGCCAACGGCAGCGTCTCCGAGGGCGGCACGGCCATCGACTCGCTGGGGCCCAACTGGCGGTTCGGCGCGTCTCTCTCGTGGAACCTGTTCAACGGCGGGCAGACGACCGGCCAGCTCCACGAGGCGCAGCGCCAGGCCGACCTCCTCAAGGCCCAGCTCGACAATGAGCTCTTGCAGGTCCGCGTCGACGTGGAGCAGGCCCGGGCCACCATCGAAGACGGGCGCTCGGCCGTCGAGGCCGCCACCGTCGCCGAGGCGTCGGCCAAGGCCCAGCTCTCGCTCGCCGATGGCCGTCTCAGGGCCGGCGTGGGCTCGGTCCTCGAGCTCAGCGACGCCCAGGTGCTCGCCACCAACGCCGCCGCCCAGCTGGTGCAGACCCGCCTCACCCTTTCCACCGCCAGGGCTCAGCTCCTGGCCGCCCTCGGAGTCAACCCATGAGCCAACAACCCACTGCGAGCGCACCCCCCCGTTCCTCGGGGAAGCGGGTGTTGGCCGTCATCGTCCTCCTCGGAGTCCTCGGTGGAGCGGGCCTCTTCTTCACCCGCAAGAAGGACGGCGGTGGCCCAGGCGCCGGGCCCGCGGGCGCCAAGGGCGGCGATCGCAAGGTCCCCGTGCTGGTCGAAGCCGCGGCCAAGCGTGACGTGCCCATTGTCCTCGAGGGGCTCGGCACGGTGACGCCGCTCGCCACCGTGCAGGTGCGCAGTCAGGTCGACGGTCGGCTTCAGAGCGTCGCCTTCAAGGAGGGCGCGCTGGTGCACAAGGGCGATGTGCTGGCGCAGATCGACCCTCGGCCATTCCAAATTTCCGTGGCCCAGACCGCGGCCACGCTCGCCCGCGACCAGGCCCAGCTTCGCAACGCCAAGCTGATGCTTGAGCGCACCAAGCAGCTCCGGGCCGAGAACCTGGTCGCCCAGCAGGCGGTCGACGACCAGCAGACCCAGGTCGACCAGCTCGAGGCCACCATCGGCATCGATCAAGCGGTCAACGACAACGCGAAGCTCCAGCTCGAGTGGTCGCGCATCGTCGCCCAGACCGACGGCGTCACCGGCATCAGGCAGATCGACCCTGGCAACCTGGTGCGCGCCAGTGACGCCACCGGGTTGGTGGTGCTCACCCAGCTCGACCCCATCTCGATTGTCTTCACCGTGCCGCAAGACGAGCTCGACCGCCTCCAGACGGCCACCAGCGCTGCCTCGCTCCAGGTCGAGGCCTGGTCTCGCGACGGGCACACGCTCCTCGGCCAGGGCATGCTCACGGTCATCGACAATCAAATCAATACATCCACAGGAACCATCAGGCTGAAGGCAATCTTCCCCAACCCGCGCCGGGCCCTGTGGCCCAACCAGTTCGTCAAGGCACGCCTCGCGGTGGCTCAGAAGAACGACGCGCTGGTCATCGCGGCGGCGGCGATCCAGCGGGGGCCTCAGGGCACCTTTGTGTACGTCGCCACGGCTGACAACACCGCCCAGCTCAGGCCCGTCGAGGTGGACATCATCGAGGGCTCCGTCGCGGTGCTGCGGAGCGGCCTCACCGCCGGCGAGTCGGTCATCACCGACGGCCAGAGCCAGCTCAAGCCCGGCTCGCTCATCGATCCGCGCAGCCCCGGCCCGGTAGCCGAGGCGCGAGGCACGCCGTGAGCATCTCGGAGCCCTTCATCAGGAGACCGGTCGGGACGACGCTCCTCACCATCGGTCTGTTGATCTCGGGCTTGGTCGCCTTTCGCAAGCTGCCCGTGGCCGCGCTCCCCCAGGTCGATTACCCCACCATCGTGGTGGCGACCTCGCTCCCCGGCGCCAGCGCCGAGACCATGGCCTCGGCGGTGACGACGCCCCTGGAGCGGCAGTTTGGCCAGATGCCCTCGCTGGCTCAGATGACGTCGGTGAGCAGCCAAGGCAGCTCGCAAGTGACCCTTCAGTTCGAGCTCGAGCGCAGCATCGACGCCGCCGAGCAAGACGTGCAGGCGGCCATCAACGCGGCGGCCAGCGTGTTGCCACGGACGCTCCCCGCCCCGCCGACGTACAGCAAGTCGAACCCCGCCGACACGCCCATTCTCACCTTGGCGTTGTCGTCGAAAAGCCTGTCCCTCGCGCAGGTCGACGACCTCGCCGACTCGGTGCTGGCGCAGAAAATCTCCCAGGTGCCCGGAGTGGGCCTCGTCTCGCTCAACGGAGGCCAGAAGCCCGCGGTGCGCGTGCAGGTCGACCCGGTCGCGCTGGCTGGCACCAATCTCACGCTGGAGGACGTGCGCGCCGCGCTGGTGGCGGCCAACGTCAACCAACCCAAGGGCACCATCGACGGGCCCCGGCAGGAATACACCATCGCCACCGATGACCAGATTACCACCGCCGCTGGCTTCCGCCCGGTGGTGCTGGCCTGGAAGGACGGCTCGCCGATTCGGCTCCGCGACGTCGCCGATGCCATCGATGGAGTCGAGAACGACGCCCTCGCCGGATGGGCCAACACCGAACGGGCCATCATCTTGAACGTGCAACGGCAGCCCGGGGCCAACGTCATTCAGGTCGCGGATCGAGTGAAGGCCCTCTTGCCCCAGCTCCAGGCTTCGCTCCCGCAGGGCCTCACGGTGAAGGTGCTGTCAGACCGCACCGAGACCGTGCGGGCCTCGGTGGAGGACGTGGAGTTCACCCTGGTGCTGACCATCGTCCTCGTGGTGCTGGTCATCTTCCTCTTCCTCCGAAACGTGCGGGCGACGCTCATTCCAAGCATCACCGTGCCGCTGTCCCTCGTGGGCACCTTCGGGTTGATGTACTTCTTTGGCTTCAGCCTCAACAACCTGTCGCTGATGGCCCTCACNNCTCAAGGGCGCCAAGCAAATCGGCTTCACCATCATCTCGCTCACCGTGTCGCTGGTGGCCGTGCTCATTCCCCTGCTGTTCATGGGAGGCCTCATCGGCCGCTTGTTCCGGGAGTTCGCCATCACGCTGAGCGCGGCCATCGGCGTGTCGGCGGTGCTGTCGCTCACCTTGACCCCGATGATGGGCGCCCACCTGCTCCAGCGCGAGAAGCCGGACGAGGAGCGCGGGCGCATCTTCCGCTGGTCCGAGCGCGGCTTCGACTGGACCGTGGCTCAGTATCGCAAGGGCCTCGAGTGGGTGCTGGACCACCAGACCTTCACCCTGCTGGTGACCCTGGGTACCATGGCCCTCACCGTGGCCCTCACGGTGTTCATTCCCAAGGGCTTCTTTCCCCAGCAAGACACCGGCCTCATCCTCGGCGTCACCCAGGGAGAGCCCGATGCCTCCTTCGCCCGCATGGCGAGGCTCCAGGAGCGGCTCATTCAAGTGGCCCTGGCCGACCCCGACGTGGCCAACGTCGCGGGCTTCATCGGCGCCGACGGCACCAACCCGACCACCAACAGCGGGCGCCTCAACATCACCCTCAAGCCTCGCAGCGTGCGCGACGCCTCGGCGGAGGAGATCATCGCTCGGCTTCAGCGCACGCTGAGCTCCGTCGAGGGCATCTCAGTCTACCTGCAGGCCTCCCAGGACCTGCAGATCGACAACCGCCTCAGCCGAACCCAATACCAATACACACTCGAAGACGCCGAGAGCTCGGAGCTCGAGCGCTGGGCCCCCCAGGTGCTCGCGAAGCTCCAGGGGCTCCCCGAGCTGAAGGACGTGGCCAGCGACCAGCAAGACCTGGGGCCGGTGACCCACGTGACCATCGACCGCGACACGGCCTCGCGGCTGGGGGTCTCGACCCAGGCCATCGACGACACGCTGTACGACGCCTTCGGCCAGCGGCAGATCTCCACCATCTTCACTCAGCTCAATCTCTACAGGGTCATCCTCGAGGTGAAGCCGGGCTTCTCCACCGACGCCCAGTCACTCTCTTCGCTGTTCGTCCGCACCTCGACCGGCGCACCGGTGCCCCTCTCGCAGTTGGTGCGCATCGAGGCGGGCACCGCGCCGCTGGCGCTGAACCACCAGGGCCAGTTCCGCGCCATCACGCTCTCGTTCAACACCGCGCCAGGCGTGTCGCTGGGCCAGGCGGTCGACGCCATCGGCCGTGCGCGGAGCGAGCTCGACGTGCCGCCGGGCGTGCACGCCAGCTTCCAGGGGGCGGCGCAGGTCTTCTCCGAGTCCCTCGACAGCGAGCCGCTCCTCATCCTCGCGGCGCTCATCACCGTCTACATCGTGCTGGGCGTGCTCTACGAGAGCTTCATTCATCCGCTGACGATTCTCTCCGGCCTGCCGGCGGCNNTGATGATCGACTTCGCCCTCGAGGCCGAGCGCGACCGAGGGCTGTCACCGCGAGACTCCATCCTCGAGGCCTGTCTGTTGCGGTTCAGACCCATCATGATGACGACGATGGCTGCTTTGCTGGGTGGGTTGCCCTTGGCCATCGGCACCGGCACCGGCTCGGAGCTGCGACGGCCCCTGGGCATCAGCATCGTGGGCGGTCTGCTCATCTCGCAGGTCCTCACGCTGTTCACCACGCCGGTCATCTACCTGTTCATGGATCGCCTGGCCAGCCGGTGGCGCAAGCCGAGGCCCACGCCCCAGCCCGCGCCAGTGGAGGCCTGACCATGGGAATCTCGGAGCCGTTCATTCAGCGGCCCATCGCCACGACGCTCTTGGCCGTGGCCATCCTCCTCGCCGGGACGGTGGGCTACTTCTCGCTCCCGGTCGCGCCGCTGCCCAAGTTCGACCAGCCGACCATCAACGTCAGCGCCAACCTGCCTGGGGCGAACCCCGAGACCATGGCCTCGGCGGTGGCGACTCCCCTCGAACGCCGGTTCGGGCGCATCGCCGGGGTCACCGAGATGACGTCCAGCAGCACGCTCGGCTCCACCTCCATCACGCTCCAGTTCGACTTGGATCGCGACGTGGAGTCGGCGGCCCGCGATGTCCAGGCAGCCATCAACGCGGCCAGCGCCGAGCTGCCGACCAATCTGCCCTTCCGGCCCAACTACCGAAAGGTGAACCCGGCCGACGCCCCGGTGCTCATTCTCTCGATGACGTCGAAGACCGTGCCGCTGCCCCAGCTGTTCGACACGGCGAACACCGTGCTGGCACAGAAGATTGCCCAGGTACAGGGTGTCGGGCAGGTCTTCGTCGGAGGCGGGCAGCAGCCGGCGGTGCGAGTGCAGGCAGACCCGGTAGCGCTGGCGGGCGCGGGGCTGTCACTGGAGGACGTGCGCGCCACGCTGTCGACGTCGACGGCCAACCAACCCAAGGGCTCGCTCGAGTCGACGGGGCAGGGCTCGTCGGTCACCGCCAACGACCAGCTCTTTGGGGCCGCCGCCTGGAAGACCATCATCCTCAAGAACGACCAGGGCACCATCGTGCGGCTGTCTGACGTGGCCCGCGTGTTCGACGACGTGGAGAACGCCCGCGCTGCCGCGTGGACCAACGGCCACCGCTCGGTGCTACTCGTCATTCGCCGCCAGCCCGGCGCCAACATCATCGAGACCATCGAGCGCATCAAGGCGCTGGTGCCCTACCTCGCGAGCTCCATCTCTCCGGCCATCGACCTCGAGGTGGCGCTGGATCGCAGCCAGACCATTCGGGCCTCGGTGAGAGACGTCGAGAAGACGCTGACACTCAGCGTGGTGTTGGTGGTGCTCGTTGTCTTCGTCTTTCTCCGCTCGGTGCGGGCGACGGCCATACCCAGCGTCGCGGTGCCGCTGTCGCTCCTGGGCACCTTTGGGGTGATGTATCTGTTGGGCTTCAGCCTCAACAACCTGTCACTCATGGCCCTGACCATCGCCACGGGCTTCGTGGTCGACGATGCCATCGTGGTGACCGAGAACATCACCCGTCACCTCGAGGCGAACGGCGACCCGCTCGCCGCCGCGGCCAAGGGGGCCAAGCAGATTGGCTTCACCATCGTGTCCATCACGGCGTCGTTGATAGCGGTGTTCATACCGCTGCTGCTCATGGGGGGCGTGGTCGGGCGCCTGTTCAGGGAGTTCGCGGTGACGCTCGCCGTGGCCATCGCGGTCTCGGCGCTCATCTCGTTGACGCTCACGCCGATGATGTGCTCCCGGCTCCTCCGCAAGGGCCACAAGGCCGATGGGCGGCTGGCCCGCGTGCTCGAGCGGGGCTACGAGTCGTTGCTCAGCACCTACGAGGGCGCCCTGACGTGGGTGCTGAATCACCGGCGGTTCATGCTTGGAGTGACGTTGGTGCTGATGGCGGTGGCCGTGTCGTTGTTCATCATGCTGCCCAAGGGTCTCTTCCCCCAGCAAGACACCGGGCAGCTGGTTGGCTTCAGCGAGGGCCCGCAAGATGTCTCGTTTCCCTCGATGAAGGAGCGGCAGGTGCGGGCCATCGAGGTGCTGGCGAGCGACCCCGACATCGGGCACAGCGTGGCCTTCATCGGGGCAGGACCCTCCTCGGGTGTCAACACCGGTACCGTGTTCGCCGAGCTCAAGCGGGTGCCGCCGCGGAAAGCCTCGGCCGATGAAATCATCACCCGGCTGCGACCGAAGCTCGCCAAGCTCGAGGGAGTGAACCTGTTTCTCCAGGCCGCTCAAGACCTGCGAATCGGCGGGCGCCCGACGCGGACGCAATACCAGTACACGCTCCAGACGGCGAACCTCGATGAGCTCAGGACCTGGGGCCCGCGGCTGTTCGAGGCGGTGAAGAAGCTCCCCGAGCTCAAAGACGTCGCGTCAGACCAGCAGACCGCGGGGCTGCAGCTCAACTTCTCCATCGATCGCGATACGGCCGCGCGCCTGGGCATCACGCCGCAGCAGATCGACGACACGCTGTACGACGCCTACGGGCAGCGGCAGGTGGCGACCATGTTCACCCAGAAGGCGCAGTACCGCGTGGTGCTCGAGGTGCCGCCGAGTCTCCAGCAAGGGCCCGAGGGCCTGTCGTCGCTCTACGTGCGCTCGGGCTCAGGGGCCCTGGTGCCGCTCACCCAGCTCGGCACGGTCGAGCCGGGCACGTTGCCGCTCGCCATCAACCACCAAGGCCAGTTCCCCTCGACGACCTTGTCCTTCAACCTGGCGCCTGGCTCGGCTCTGGGGCCGGCGGTGGAGGCGATTCATCGGGCCGAGGCCAGCATCGGGCTCCCCGCCAGCGTCAAGGCCGGTTTCCAGGGGACCGCCCAGGCCTTCGCCGATTCGCTCTCGAGCCAGCCGCTGCTCATCTTGATGGCCCTGGTGGTGGTCTACATCGTCTTGGGTGTGCTCTACGAGAGCACCATTCACCCCATCACCATCTTGTCGACGCTGCCCTCGGCGGGAGTCGGCGCGCTGTTCGCGTTGCTGCTCTCGGGGCTCGAGCTGTCCATCATCGCGCTGGTCGGGCTCATTCTGCTGGTGGGCATCGTCAAGAAGAACGCCATCATGATGATTGACTTCGCCATCGAGGCCGAGCGCGACGAGGGGCTGTCGCCGCGGGACGCCATCTTCAAAGCGTGCATGCTGCGCTTCAGGCCGATTCTCATGACGACGATGGCGGCGCTCTTGGGGGCGCTGCCGCTCGCGTTCGGCTCTGGGCTGGGGTCCGAGCTCCGCCGCCCCCTCGGCGTCTCCATCGTCGGAGGGCTGCTGGTGTCTCAGCTGCTGACGATGTTCACCACGCCGGTGGTGTACCTCGCGCTCGATCGCTTCACCCGGCAGAAGCGGTACCCGATGGCGTTGAAGGCAACCACGGAGTAGGGCGGCTTTCGCCGTTGTGCCGCACCCCAGGTGACGCGACAGTTGGTCATGCTCGCGCTCCTTGGCACCGCGGTCCTCGTGTGCTCCGCCGTGCCGGAAGATCTCGTCGTCGAACGGAGGCGCTTTCGAACCGCCCTCGCCGACGAGCCCCAGAGCGCCGCGCCGCCTCCGACTCCGCCCGCTGGGGTGCTCGAGCTCGTCAGCTACTCGGCGCCACTGGGCCAGAACGCGGCCTACGTCACGCCGGTGAGAAGGGGTCCCCGCCGGCCCGCCATGGTGTGGCTTGGGGGCGGTTTCGATTGGAGCCTCGAGGCCAGCGCCTGGACGCCAGCGCCTCGCGAGAATGACCAATCAGCTCGCGCCTTCAGAGAGGCGGGGCTGGTGCTGCTGTTGCCGTCGCTCCGCGGTTGCAACGCCAACCCCGGCAAGAGGGAGTTCTTCCTCGGCGAGGTGGATGACGTGTTGGCGGCGGTGAAGTTCGTGGCCACGCGGCCCGATGTGGACCCCTCGCGGGTGTACCTCGGAGGGCACAGCACCGGTGGCACCCTGGTCCTCTTGGCGGCGGGCAGTGGAGCGCCCGTGGCAGCGGTGTACGCCTTCGGGCCCATTCATGATGTCTCGGCCTACGGCGGTAGGTTCGCGCTGTGTGGCCCCGAGGTGACCTGGCGCAGTCCGGTCACCTTCGTCAGCGGCATCACGGTTCCGACTTGGGTCATCGAGGGAGCGGAGATGGGCAACGGCGCGTCGTTCGCTCCACTCCAGGCCGCGGCCGGCGATGCCCCGGTGCATTTCGTGCTCGTTCCCTCGGGAAATCACGTCAGCGTGCTGGCACCCTCCAGTGAGCTCTTGGGGAGGCGCCTGGCTGTCCGCAAGGCGTCGGAGCCGCCGGTGGCTCCCACGGCCGCCGAGCTAGAGGCCGCGCTACGCCCGCCACGTCGGAGGCCACGCACGCCGACTCAATGACACTCATTGCACCCGTTCGAGCCCTTTCCATTCGAGATGCCCGGGTTGCCGGGCCGGTGCACGAACGTCCAGATGTTCGTGCCCGACGTCGTGTTCGAGTACCCGTGGCAGGCGCCGCAGCTGGTCAACTTGCTGGCCGTATGGTTGGCGTTGAACGAGCGATCATCGTACCTCCCGTTGACGTTGAAGGTCTGGCTGAACGTGTGGCCGCCCGAGCTCACCGGGTAGTTGAGCTGCGGGGTGGTGGTGAGGGTCGTGTAGATCTGGCTCTTGAACGCGTGGCAGGTGACGCAGCCGCCGCCGTTGGCGCTCGAGTTCGAGTGCTTGTACGACAGGTTCGTCGTCGTCCCCGAGAAGCCAGCGAAGTTCACGTGGCATGAATTGCAGTTGTTTCCGTTGCTGACGCCACCATAGTGGCTCGACTCGGAGACCGTCAGGCGCACCTGCGCGCTCCCCGATTGCCCGTGGCACGTCTTGCAATCGAGCGTCGACGAGACGCTGGACCCGCTGGTCGCGTGGGCCGCCGCGGTGCCGAGCCAGTTCGGCGTGGTCGCGCTGGTGCCCGGCCAGGCATGGCACGAGCTGCAGTCCTGGGCCGACGTGCCGGAATACGGCGAGTGGTCGAAGGCCGAGTAACTCGAGCCCGGCTTCAGGCCGAGGTGGCAGTTGCTGCACCGGCCGGTGCTCCCATTCATGACGAGCGGGCTGGCGGTGGTGAAGTTCTTGTGGAACTTGGCCTGGGCCCACTCCTTGCCCTGAACCCCGCCCGCCGTCGAGACACCGACCTGGGTATGGCAGAAGTTGCACTGGAACTTCGTGACGTTGACGTCGGTGTGAATGATTTGGTCGTGCGTGCCGGCGGAGGCGCTCGAGGTCGTCACCGTCGAAGAATCGGTCAGCCCCGAGGGCAGGTTGTTGTTCGCCCCCGGCACCGAGCCCCCGTGACACTCGTTGCAGGTCGTCAGGCCCGTGACCTTGGCATGGAGAAGCGTGGCAGCGTTCCAGGCGCTCCCCGACGTCTTGGCGTCGCCCGCGTGACAGACGGCGCAGTCTTTCCCAGTCACCGTGCCCGCGCCGTGGCTCATCCACTGGGCTCCGTTGGTCGTCGTTCCTCCCTTGGCGAAGGTGTACGTCACCGAGCTCTGGGTGTTGCCCGCGGGCTTCGAGACGACGTGGCAGTCATTGCAGGCAGCCGGCTGCCCGGGGACCGCCGCGTGCAGCGCGCCCGGGATCCACTGTGAGGCGGTCGACGGGCTCGCGGCCTTGGCGAGCGCCGATGCGTGGCACGTCTGGCAGGCCTGAGTCGTGAGCTGACTCGAGCGGTGCTTCATGGCGTACCTGGTCCCCGACGTGAGGTCCGACTTCGGCGCGTCGGCCATCAGCGGGTAGTGGCAGCTCGCGCAGTCGGCCGGCACCGCCGAACCGATGAGCGAGTGGAATCGTCCGTCGGTCCAGTTGGTGCCCGGGCCTCCGTGGCACGCGGAGCAGTCGAGCTGGCCGACCGAGGTCACCGCGGCGCCGGCGATCACCACCGAGCCCGTGAACGTGGCCGAATGATCCATCGGCACCAGCGACGACGCCGCCTTCTCCACGATGTGGGGTGGGCGCATCTTGTCGTGGCAGTCGAGGCAGGTCGTCAGTTGAGGGAGCTTCGTCGACGTACCACTCGGAGAGGCCTTGAAATTGTTGAACGCCGCGTGGAGGACACCGTTGGTGAAGTCCGAGACGGTGCCGTTGGTGTTGGTGTGACAATGCCAGCACTTCCCGAAGTCCTTCGTGTAGTCGGGGGTCAGGCCGGCGTTGAGCGACTCGGGGAGCGCCGTGGACGTGTGCAGCATGGCATTGTTGAGCGTCGCCGCGGACGACGTCATGCCAGTGATGAGCTGATTGGCCCCTCGGGTGAGGGTGATGGAGGTGACGCTCACGAACTGGCCCGGAGCCGCGATCAAGCTGTTGGCGGGGTAGTTCTGCCCTCCGCTCCAGTCGTTGGGGTACTTCACATACGCCTTGCGCTTCACCGTGTCTTGGTGACAGCCAAAGCAGTCACCGGTGCCCCCGGTGCTGTGATTGAAGCCTGAGACGACCTGCGTCGGTCGCTGGCTCTTGTGGCAGGGGAAACAGGTCGACGCCGACGGGCCGGTGCCGTGGGTGTACGAGCCGCCGACCCAGCTCGGCGAGCCGGTGGTCCCCGCGGCGTGGCAGCTGACGCAGTCCTGCGCGTCTCCATGCGCCGGGCCCCCGGCGGTCGCGACATAGTCGAACGGTGACTGCGTGTACGTCGTGCTCTTCCAGGAGGCCGTGGAGGTCGGCCGTTCTCCCTCGTGGCAGGGGAGACAGGTCGGGGGCTCGCTCTGGCCCGCCAGGTGGACGCCGCCCCCGGCCCAGGAGGTCCACTGCGTCGAGCCTCCGTTGGTGTGGCAGACCGCGCAGTCGCCCAAGGCCTGTGGGTCGGCGTGGTCGAACACCTTGCTGCCCGAGGTCACCACTCCCGTGGGCCTGGAGTTCGCGTGACAATCCAGACAGGAGGCCGGCTGTGTCGCGGCCGCGGCGGTCAACGCGGCGTGGTACTTCGGGGCTACCCCTGTCGCGCTCGCTGCCCAGGTCGAGGGCGCCGTTTCCGTCGGCGCTCGGTGGCACAGGCCGCAGTCTTGCGTGACGAGCGGGGTGGTGGTCGGCGCTCCGGCTGCCCAGGCCACCGCGTCGTGCTTCATCTCGGGAGACGCGGGCGTCCTCGAGGGCGGCGACACGGTCGGCCCGACGAAGCCGGTGGGCGTCGAGGCGGTGTGACAGCTCGAGCAGGCCGTGGGCTGCGCGAGGCCCAGCCGGTCGAGGGCCACGTGGAGCCTGCCGGGGAAGTAGGCGCCCTGGTCGGCGTTCTCGTGGCAGTTGGCGCAGTTCTGCACCGTGGCCGCGGGCACCTGGATCGTCGCGTGGTTCATCACCATCGGGAGGCTCTCGGTCGATGGGGTCAGGCTGACGATGGAGGTCTCGGCATACGAGGGGACCTGCGCGGTCACCGTGATGTTCTGCGATGGATCGAACGAATTGGTTGGCGCCGTCGAGCCGTTCGCCCAACTATCGGTCGTGTGGCAACCGCCGCAGTCCGAAGAAATCGGCTGGTGGGTGAACCCTGGAACCGGGAGCGCCGCGTACGTGGCCCCGACGTCGTGGCACGCGGCGCACCCGCTGGTGATGCCCGTGTGGTCGAAGGTGCTCCCATTGGCGCGGTGGCACGCGTAGCAGGACTTCGGTGAGTAGGTATACCCAGGCGCCTTCAGGTGGAGCGGGTCCGTGAGGGACTGCTGGTGCGCGTGACAGCCGGTACAGGCGAATTCGGTGAAGGTGTCGGCCTGCGGGGTGTGGCAGGCATCGCAGCCCACCACGGTGCCATCGATGGTCTCGCCGACGGCGTGGGGTGTGCCCGGCCCGACCGGATACCACCGGTGGTTGTCCGGCCGGACCCCTGTCAGGTCCGAGGGTGAGGTCGTCTGCGTACACCCCGCCACTGCGATGAGCACCGCCACGAGGGCACGACGCTCGCGATTGGACGTCATGGGGTCTCCTGGTTGCAGAGATAGAGAGGCCGGTGGCCGCTTCGGGTCAAGGGCTCGAGGAAACATGGGGTGAGGGAGAGTACCTCGTGAGAGCGCTTGGGGGACCCTGTAACTGTTGTGCACAGGGTGCTCTTAGGCCCTGAGAATTCGCTCAAAGTGCGTTGGGCTCAATCACTTGCCGAGCTGGGCCAACACCGCGTCGACGAGATCGAAGTACGTCTTCACCTCGGGTCGCGCCCCCACGTCAGAGGGCATCGCGAGCACCTTGGCCTCGGCCTTCTCGGCCACGGTCTCGGCCACCGAGCGGTTGTAGAAGCTCTCCACGAGAATCGCCTTCACGCCCTGGGTGCGCATCAACACGATGAGCTCGGCCAGGTGGTCCGGTGAGGGCGGTACACCAGGCTTGTTCTCGACGTAGCCGACCTCGTCGAGCTTGAGCCACCGGCTCACGTAGACCCAGCTCTTGTGGTAGGTGACGACCTTTCGCCCTGCCAGGGGCTTCGCCGCCGCCTCCCAGGCCGGCGCCCGCGCCTTCACTTCGGCGAGGAACTTCTGGAACTGGGCGTCGAAGTACGTGGCCTCACCCGGTCGGAGGTGTTTGAAGCGCTCGGTCAACCCCTTGGCGATGCGCACCGCGTTCACCGGGGGAATCCAGTAGTGCGGGTTGCCCGCCGGGTGGATGTCGCCCATCGCGCGGCTCACCTTCACCTGGGGCACGTCCTGCACGTCGATGAGCGTCGACACGTCGAGGTCGCCGCCCTGGCCCAGCTGAATTCTGTCATTGCGGGCACCCTGCACGAGGAGAGGCAGCCAGCCGATTTCGAGGTCGAGGCCCACGCGAACCAGGAGGTCGGCGCGGTTGAGCACCACCATCAGGTTGGGCTTGGCCTCGACGAAGTGCGGGTCCTGGTAGCCGTGGGAGAGCGACTCCACCGTGACCCGCTCCCCGCCGACCCTCCGCGCCAGGTCCGCGAAGGTCTCGATGCTCGTCACCACCCGCAGGGGCTCCTCGGCCCACGAGGCGAGCGCACCGAGAACGAATACCAATGAGAACAGTCGAATCATCGTTTGAGTCTCCTTCTAGAAGGCGTGCGCGCCATGTGCACCGATCGAAACCTCGAGCAGGAAATACGCGCCCCAGGAGTCCGAGACGACCGCCGAGTGGGCAAATTCTCGCTCGACGTACGCCCGCATGCGCGCAAACTCGGTGGCGGTGAAGCCGATCGACAGCGACGTCCTCGAGGTCAGCGGCTGAAGCTCCGAGGCCGGCAACCCCAGGACGTCTTCCCTCAGCCCCACGGACCATCGCCGCGCCACTTGCACCACCACTTGGGAATACAACCCAGCGTCGACGAAGCGCCCCAGCTTCCGCGCGAAGTACTCGGTCGTCCAGGCGACGTTGAAGTAGCTGTCGGCTTCGTTGGCTGGCTTGAACTTCACGTAGAGGTCCGCGCCGGAGAGGTACGAGCGGGCACCCGTGAGCTCGGGGTTGGTCTCGAGGCCTGGGCTGAGGCCGGTGGCGAAGTTGAGGCCTCCTGAAATCGACAGGCTCTCGCTCGCCGCGGCGAAGGCCTTGAGCTCGGCGGCGTAGGTGAAGTCAGTGCGGGCGCCACCTCCGAAGGTCGTGGGTTGGGAGAGGTTCTCTGGAGCTCCCACGCTGAAGGCCTCCACGTCGAGCTGGAGGAAGAACGGCACCGGCAGGAGCCACGAGACCTGCACGCCCGGCGCGCGCAGCCCATCGGTCCCCAGGTAGGCCGCGTTGAGCAGGGGCCGCCGGGTGAAGCTCTGCACGTGCAGGTGCTGGCCATTCTGCCGGCCGAGCGCCGAGCGGAAGACGCCGGCTTTCACCTGGAGATCCGCCGGGAGGGAGGTGGTCGTCACCATGGCCTCCTCGACCTCGACTCCGCTCAGGTTCGGCACCGTGAGGAAGACGTCGGCGCGAAAGTAGGGGTCGACCACTGCCTGGAAGCCCAGCTCGGCCTCTTGCAGGGTGAAGCCAGCGGCCGCGTGGGTGGCATCGCCGCCCAGGTCCGGGTCGTCACCCGCGAGGCGCAGCGGGGCTCGCTGCGAGGAGCCCGCCACCCCGTCGAGGATGACCGAGATGTCTGGGTTGAGGCTCTGGAAGGCTCGGACGATGGGGTTCGAGCTGGGCGCCCCCGGGGAGGCCGCCGCCCCACCGGCCGCTTGGTCGAGGGCGTCGAGGAGCGAGGGCTCCGCTGGGACTCCAGCATCTTGGGCGTAAGCCAGGGCGCTCGACAGGAGCCCGGCCATGACGAGTGTGCGAATCACGGGTTCCCCTCCAGGAGTCTCTTCAAACCAGCCAGCACCCAAAAGCTCGCCGCCAACGCAACCATGACCGGGCCGGTGGGCAGCGACCAGGTCCACGACAGCCAGTAGCCGACTGAGGCGGACAGCAACGCGAAGCCGATGCTCAGCGCCAGCACCACCTTGAGCCGCTCAGAGAACAGCAGGGCCGCTCCGGCGGGGAGCACCAGGAAGGCGAACACCGGCAAGGTGCCGAGCGCGCGCGTGGCCATGGCCACGGCCACCGCGATGGTCAAATTGAGCGCGGCTTCGAGGCGAGCCACCGGGTAGCCCACGCTCGCCGCGGTCTCGCGGTCGAACGAGACGTAGACGAAGTCCTTCCATAGCAGGCCGTGTACGACCGCGACCACCACCGCGGCTGCGGCCAGGGCCAGCAAGTTCTGTTCTCTCACGGCCACCGCGCTGCCGAAGAGGAGCTCGCCGACCTCGTGCGCCTCTTGCACGATGCGTGGACTGGCCAGCACCAGCACCACGGCCGCGGACGCCGCCAGGTAGGCGAGGGCCACCAGGGTCTCGGGATGCGCCCGCCGCGCGCGGCCGGGCAAGGCCAGCAGCATCGAGGCCGCGCAGGACAAGAGCAGCGCGAGGAACAGGGGCGAGACGTACCAGGGCACCAGCTCGCCGTGCGGATCCACGCCGAGAAAGCTGCCGACGAAAAACGACAGCGCTACGCCCAGGCCCGAGACCTGGGAGAGCGCGGCCGACACGAATGCCATCCGGCGCAGGACGATGAATACGCCGAGGTAGCCGCACAGGGCGGCGGCCACGACGGCGGCGGCCATGGCGTTGCGCCAGAGGAAGTAGGCCTCGAAGAACCCGATGTCGTTCATGGTCGCTCCTCGCCGGGCGCCGACGCCATCCACACCAGGGTACGCTGGCCCTGACGTGTGACCTCGACGGGCAGGCCGTAGAGGCGCGAGAGCTTCTCCGAGGTCAGTTGCTCCGCCGCGGGTCCGTGCTCGACCACGCCGGTGCGATGGTTGACCAGCACCACGATGGTCGCGAAGCCCGCGGCCGTGCCGATCTCGTGCGTGACGAAGAGGACGCAGGTCTTGCGCTCGGCGGCCAGCTTGTCGACCAGGTGGAGTAACTCGTGCTCGGCCGCGGGATCGAGCTCGCTGGTGGCTTCGTCGAGGACCAGCAGCTCGGGATCGCCGACCAGGGCCCGGGCCAAGAGCGCGCGCTGGCGCTGCCCGCCCGAGAGCTGGCGAAAGAGCAAGCCTTCCTGGTCATGCAGTCCAACCAACTCGAGCTGCCGGCTGGCCGCCTCGTGATCCGACCGGCGCGGCCGCCGCGCGATGCCGAGCGCTCGGTAGCGGCCCATGAGCACGACTTCGTGGGTGGTGAGGGGATAGGCCGCGTCGAGCTGGTGCGACTGCGGCACGTAGCCCATGCTGGGCCGCCGGCCAAGTGGCAGGTCGACCGTGCCGCCCAGCACGGGCAGCGCGCCGCTGATGGTGCGCAAGAGCGTGCTCTTGCCCGCGCCGTTGGGTCCCAGGATGGCAATGCGCTCGCCCGCGCCGATCGTGAGATCGATGGGGGGCAGGATCGGCTGCTTGTACCCGATCTCGGCCTTGTGCAGTTTCATCAGTTCCATGGCGTTCCTGTCCTCATTTCGCGGCCGCCAGTTGGTCGAGCACGGCATCAACCAGGTCCAGGTAAGACCGGATCCGTGGCGTGGCTCCGACGTCGCTGGGCAGCACCAGCAGCTTGGCGCCGGCGGAGTCCGCGACTTGGCCGGCGATGCCACGGTTGTAGAAAGACTCGATGAGCAGGACGCGCACCAACTCGGCCTTCATCAGCAGGATAAGCTCGGCCAGGTGCTTCGGGTCGGGCGGAATACCAGGTTTGATCTCCACGTAGCCGATCTCGCGCAGGCCGAGCCAATCGGAAACGTAGGTCCAGCTCTTGTGATAGGGAACGACCTTCAACCCGCGCAGCGCGGCGGCCTTGCGACTCCATTCGCTCGCCTTGGCTTTGAGCTGGGCGCCGAATCTTTGCAGGTTCGTGTCGTAGTCGGCGCCGTGCGCGGGATCCAATTCCTTGAGGCGTGCCGCGATTTCTTTCGCGACCTTCAGCGCATTCACCGGCGGCAGCCAGTAATGTGGATTGCCGCGCGGGTGGATGTCGCCCTGACTGCGATCCACCTTGCCGGCGGGAAGATCGAGCACCTCGATGGCCGTCGAGGCATCGAGGTTGCCCTTGGCGCCGGACTGGATGCGCGGATTCCGTGAACCCTGCACGAGCGGAGGCAGCCACCCGATCTCGAGGTCGAGCCCGGCGTAGACCAGCAGGTCGGCGTGGGAGAGTGGAATGAGCAGGCTCGGCTTGGCTTCGACGAAGTGCGCGTCTTGATAGCCGCGTGCCAGGGATTCGACCTTGACCAGCGCACCGCCGACGGAGCGGGCGAGATCGGCGAAGGTTTCGATGGAAGTGACCACGCGAATGGGTTCGGCGCGAACCCTCCCCGCATGGGCGAGCAGGAGCAAGGAAAGGAAGTATTTCGAGCAGCGAAGCATGGTGTCCTCTCGATCTAGAACGGATGTGCGCCATGGGCGCCGACGGAGAATTCGAGCAACAACAGCGCTTCGTAGCTGGCGCCGCCGCTGTCCACCTTCTCGCGCTCGCCCTGCAGGCGCACGCGCGAGAACTCGCTGGGTGTGAACATGACCATGCCCGAGATGCGATCGCCCTTGGGCTGGAGCGCGCTCGACGGGATGCCCAGTTGGTCGAAGCGGGCGCCGAGGTGCCAGCGCCGTGCCAGCTGCGCAACGAGCTGCGCGTAGAACCCCGCGTCGGTTTGCACCGGAGTCGTGCCATCGGCCGAAGTGCGACGCCAGAAGTACTCCGACTGCACGCTAAGGGCGAAGTAGTTCAGCACATGATTGGGCGGCATGTACTTGAGATAGAGATCGCCGCCCGCCAAAAGGGTGCGCGGGCCATTGCCATCGAGGTTGCCCCCCTCTGTGAAGCCAGCCGGCGGCGCATGCCCGGTTGCCACGGTCGCGCCGAGGAATAAGGACCAGGATTCACCGAGCGGTGCGAAGGTCTTGGCATTGCCGAGAAAGGTGGGTGAGTTGCGCAGCCCGCCGCCAAAGGTCGGGCTGGTCCCGGGCGTGACGGACAGCGCCTCGCCGGTCAAGCGCAGAAAGAACGGCAAGGGCAGAAGCCACGAGAGCTGGGCGCCCGGGGGTCGCAGGCCATCAGTCCCCAGATAGGCCTGGTTGAACAGCGGCCGCAGCGAGAAGTCCTGCATGTGCAGATGCTGCTCGTTCTGGCGGCCGGCGGCCGAGCGGAACACGCCAGCCCTCAATTGCAGGCCGGCCGGCAGCGAGGTGGTCACCGCGTAGGCTTCCTCGACCTCGATGCCCTGCAAGTTGGGGATGGTCAGGAAGACATTCGCCGCGAAGTACGGATCGACGGTGGATTGGAAGCCGACCTCGACCTCCTGGACGGCGAAGCCGCCCGTGCGTCGTCCCGCCGGGCCAGTGAAATCCGGATCGTCGCCCGCCGAGCTGGCGCGCGTCCGGTTCGCGACGCCGGCCACGCCGTCGAAGATGACGCTGATGTCGGGGTTCATCAGGCCGCTGCCGGCCGGCCCCTGGGTCTTGCGCGTTTGCGATGGCGGCGCCGGAGCCGCCAGGATGCTGTCGAATTGTTTGGAAAGATCGTTGTTGTCACCGGGAACGGAAACCGTGCTCGTCGGGCTCGCCTGGGCGAGCACGAGCGCCAGTGCCGTGCTTGAGAGAGTCGAAATCATGGGATCTCCTTGTCATGAGGTCATAGTGGTTGCTTCACCAGGATTGGCCGCCTAGGGCGGCCTGGGTTGAGGCAGCGGGCGCGCGCCCGCTCGGCAACGACTACGATGGCGGAGAGCTCTTCGGGGCGAGCGACAGGAGCGCGATGCCTGGTGTCGGCCGGGCGATGGCCGGAATCGCGTGGTCCGGGGCGAGCGCCAGGGCAGGCGCACCGTCGTGCGCCGGGGATTCGGGCAGGAAACGCTCGCGTGCCACCGCCAAGCTGAGGCAGTGGTCGTGGTCCGCGGGATCAGCCGCGGCCGGCGCGGCTGCGTCCGGAGTGAAGTCCAGGCGCGGCGACACTGTCACCCCAGAGGTGTGTATCGCCTCGCCATGCAGGGCACAGGTCCGGTGCGTGACGAGCGCTGCGTGCGACAGCAGCGAAAGCTGCGCGAGCGCGAGCAACCCGCAGATGGCCACACGTATCCCGCGCCCAGCGTTCGCGGGGCTTGCGGTCGGGGCGAGAATCGGCCTACGCACGAATTGCTTCTGACACCGGGCCGGGGTCAGGTCAAGGCGGCGGGGCGACGTGCGCCATGTGAGGGGCAGCTCGAGCGGCCGCTCGGGAAGTCCCTGGCATCTGCCCGCTCTGCTAGATGTGCGATGGTTGTGGGAGCAGCTTTCCCAACGCGCTCTCGACCCAGTCGATGTTGAGGACGAAGGTACGGCCGTCGGGCGGGGGCTTGCAGCCATAGAAGCTGTCGACGTACCGCCCGAGAGCACTGCCAGCCTGGAGGTCGAGGGTGACGGTGGCCTTGTCCGCGCCACAGAGTCCGTCGTTGCCGATCTTGACCTGGGCGAGCGCATCCTTCACCGTGGCGAGCTCTGCCTCGCTCAACGGACGGCTGCCTTGTCCGATCGTCGTGTGGCCAGCGGTCGAGTCGAACATGCAGACGTCCCAGGTGAAGCTGCCTGAGGACCCGTCCACGGTCATGACGTTGTTGTAAGCGCTCCCGCACTCGTCGCCGGCGCGGGAGGCCCAGGGCATGCCACCGCTGCTCGACAGAATCACGGCATCGAAGTTGCCGTCACCACCGACCAGCTGGAGATTCTGAGAGTTGTTCGCGCCGTCGCAGGCCGTGCTGAGCAACAGTGCGGTCACGACTAGGAAGGAAAGGCATCTCGTCGGGGATTTCCAGGTGTTGGTCATGGCTAGAGTCGTTTGCAAGATGCAGGCCGCAGACGGTCCTTGGGAGGCAGGCCGGACTTTGGCCGCATAGATCCTCGGAGCCGGGCGCTCGTGCTTGGCCGTCGGGCCTCGACCGTGACCGAGATATCGTGGGTTCGACGGACGCGATTGCGACATCGCTGTCCGGCCAGTCACGTCCGGCAGAGATATGGCCCGCTCTGGAAGTCACTGGCGCCATCCCCGACATCGGCCCGGGCTGGCCGCGTGCGTGGCTGGCCGCTCACTGGTCGCGCGCGAGGTGGCTGTTCGCGATGCAGGTGTAGCCGATTCGTTTGATCGCCGCGACCAGGGCATCGAGCGTCGTGCTCGAGCAGGAGCCATAGACGAGGTGGTCGACCTGCGCTCCGGACTTGAACGTGGTCGTGATGGTGGGGCCGGCGTCCGCAATCCGCAAGGGGCAGACCGAGGACAGCAAGCTCACCGTGCCGGGCGTGGCCAGGAGCGACTGGAATTCCGCATCCAGGAGGTTCGACTGCCCGTCGGGGATCCAGCCGCCGTCATACAGGCGGCAGGTGGCCGAGCCGTCCGGCAATACGGTGACGTCGTAGAGGGTGGAGCCGGCGTCGGCGCTCGAGGCCCACAACATCTCCAGGCGCGCCACGTGGCTGGTGTCGACGAGGCTGGTGCCACCGCTCCCGCCGGCGCCGCTGCCAGCGTCAGGGTGCGGGGAGTTGCCGTCGCAAGCGAAGACGAGAATCGAAGTCGCGGCGGTCATTGTAGCGAGAATGATGGGGCGCATTTGAATCTCCCGGTGTGGCTAACCGATACACAAGCGGGTAGTGCAACCCACATGCCACGGCGATCCCCAAGTAATCCACCGGCGAGCGCGACACGATCGTGACGGCAATGTCCCATCTCCCTGCCGGCCGCTCTGGAAGTCCCTGGCGCTCTGGAAGTCCCTGGCACCCTCCTCGGGGAGCTCTTTGGGGGGGCGCGGCGAATCTTGGCCTGCCTTCCGCTCGGCGTAGCAGGCACGCAACATCGGTAGCCGCCTTGCCGAGNNAACTGCCCGCCTTCGTGCTCGACGAGGTCGAGGCCTAGCTTCGCTGTGGCATCCCCGTTCACGGCTTCTTGCGCGCCCGCTGCAAGGACTGCGGGCACAGTCGGGTCGTGGCGTTCTCGTGCAAGCG
>PMBV01000331.1 GCA_003153055.1 Myxococcales bacterium | reverse complement strand
TCCGCCCAGGATGAAGGACTCGGCACTGCAGACTGAGGTGACGCACGCGCCCCTTGAGGCCCCTGCGCACTCCCGCACCCTTCGAGCCTGGTCACCATCCGGCCGATCGCATCTCATCTAGGATGGCTGGGAGCCACTCGGTTGGGCGTCATGCCCTTGAGCTCGAACGCGATGACGCCGAGCTTCTGGGCAAACCCGGGCGAGTCAGGGCCCTTGACGCCGTGGACGCTGAGACCCGGTATCTGGGCCAGACCTCGCAGCGTCCGTCGCGTCAGGCCTCGCTCTTCCTCCTCGATCAGATCCATGCCGGTCCGTTGCAGGAGCACCAGCGCCTTGCCCAGGGCAGCGATGCCCCCCGCGTTCTCTTCGCCGGATGATCGGATCAGCTCGAGCTCTGCCGGATCGAAACGCAGCAGCCCCTTTCGGGCCATCAACACTCCACAACCGAATGGCGCGTAGACCTTGTGGGCGGAGAAGGCGAGATAGTCGACCCCCCACCCTTCCATGTCGACCTCCCGATGAGCGACGAGCTGCGCCGCGTCGACCAGCAGACGTGCTCCGTGCCGATGAGCCAGCTCACCTATTGCGGCGATGTCATTGCATACACCAAGGACATTCGACGCGCCGCTCACGGCCACGAGCTTGATTCGGTCCTTCCCGTATGCGCCCAAGAGCGCGTCCAACGCCTTCAAATCGACGAAGCCCTCGTCGTCCACCGAGAGCCGGATGAGCGAATCACCGGCAACCGTACGCCAAGGCAGATCGTTCGAGGAATGCTCGAGGAGCGTATTGAAGACAACAGGCTCGGCGCCCCCGTCGGACTCACGACCGAGGCTCTCGGCCACGAGGTTGATGGCTTCGGTGGTATTGGAGGTGAAGATCACATCACAGGAGGCCTGGGGCGCGCCAAGGAACTTCGCGCAAATGGACTTCACCTGCCCCGATGCACATTGGAGTAGGTCTCCAGCGCGGCCCGCACTCCGCGCTCGAGCTCGGCAAATGCCTCAGCGTTCCCGGGTCGCTCGCTGCATGCACGGGCGGTCATTGTCATGCCTGGTGTACTCCGGCCGCCTGCTCCGATTGCGCGTGTCAGGTGATCGACTCGAGCAACCTGTTCGACACTCTGGCCTTTTCATGCTGAAGCGCAGCGCATGAGGGTCGTGATGACGGGTGCGTCCTCGGGCATCGGCCGGCACCTGGCCGATCGACTTGAGCGCGACGGCAGCGAGGTGATGGGCCTCTCGCGAGAGACCGGCTGCGACGTAACCCGGGGTGACGAGCTCGCGCAGGCCGTGACCCGGGTGCGCGCGCGGTGGCCGGGCATCGACGCCCTCATCTGCTGCGCCGGCGCGCATGGCGTCATCGGCGACGCGATGGAGGCGGACCCGGAGCTGTGGATCCAATCGATGGAGCTGAACCTCGTCGGCACCTTCCGGGCGATCCACGCCTTCTTCCCGCTCCTCGAGGCTGGGGTGGGGCGGAGGAAGGTCCTCTGCTTCTCGGGCGGAGGCGCCACGGGGTCGCGCCCCTTCTTCAGCGCCTACGCGGTGGCGAAGACGGGCATCGTCCGCCTGGTCGAGGTGCTGGCCGACGAGTGGAGCGGCCGCCCCATCGACATCTACGGCATCGCCCCCGGCCGCGTCGACACGCGGCTCATCGACGAGCTCGTGGCGCTGGGCCCGTCACGCGTCGGCGAGGCCGAGTACCGATCGGCCCTCGAGGTGAAGCGGGGGAACGGCGGCTCGCTCGAGAAGATCGTCGGCCTCGTCCGCTACCTGCTCAGCGAGGCGTCGAACGGTCTGTCGGGCCGCCTCCTCGCCGCCCAGTGGGACCCGTGGGACGAGCCAGCTCGCCTCGCCGAGCTCGCCGAGAAGAGAGACTTCGGGAAGCTGAGGAGGATCGTCGAATGACGTCGCCGGGCTTCGCCATCGTCGGCTGTGGCCTCATCGGCACGAAGCGCGCGGCCCAGCTGCCCGCGGGCGCCGTGAAGGCGGTGTTCGACGTGAAGGTCCAGGCCGCCGAGGCGCTGGCCGCGACGCTCGCCGGCGCGGAGGTGGCGAAGAGCTACGAGGAGGTCCTCGTGAACCGCGGCGTCGAGGTGGTGGTCATCTCCACCGTACACAGCGCGCTCGCGCCGCTGACCAAGCAGGCGATGCTCGCCGGCCGTCACGTCTTGGTTGAGAAGCCCGCCGGCCTCTCGCTCGCCGAGGTGCGCGACTTGAGGCGCGTCGAGCAACAGACGGGCGTCAAGGTGCGGGTCGGCTTCAACCACCGGTACCACCCTGCCCTGCTCGAGGCCCAGCGGCTCCTCCGCTCGGGGGCGCTGGGCGAGTTGATGTTCGTCCGGGGTCGCTACGGCCATGGGGGCCGGGTCGGTTACGACAAGGAGTGGCGCGCCGACGTGGCCCGCTCGGGGGGCGGCGTGCTCATCGATCTCGGCGTGCACCTCGTGGACCTCGCGGGTGTCTTCCTGGGCCCCTTCACGCGAGTGGAAGGCCACGTCACCACCTCGTTCTGGGACATGCCGGTCGAGGACAACGCCTTCGTGAGCCTTGAGACCGCGAGGGGCCAGACGGCCTGGCTCCACGTCAGCTGCACCGAGTGGAAGAACCTGTTCTCGCTCGAGATCTACGGCCGCCGCGCCAAGCTGCACCTCGAGGGCCTGGGAGGCAGCTACGGCGTCGAGCGCCTCGCCTGCTACACCATGCGCCCCGAGATGGGGCCGCCCGAGACCGTCATCTCCGAGTACCCACGCGGCGACGACTCGTGGCGTCTGGAGATGGAGGCCTTTGTGCGCGACCTCGCCGAAGGTCGTACCCCCGAGCCAGGCCTCAGGGAAGCGGAGGCCGCCATGCAAGTGGTGGACACCCTCTACCGCCGAGCCGCCTCGCGAGATTGACGCGCACCAAGGGCGACGCCGACGACCGGCCGGTCAAGCAGACCGCCTGGCGCACGGCTCATGTCAGGGTTACCCAATATTCAGCCCCGGGGGGCTCATCCCAATCTCTCGTCTGACCCGAGGCGCTGCCGGCCGAGGAAACGCGGAGACCGAGGTGCCATATGGCGTCAGTGCTGAGCAGAGAATACTGCCTTGCCCACCCTGTAGAGATCAGCCAGCTGTATGGGTGGAATGTCTTCCTCGGAACGCTGGTCAACAGGCGGCGAACGGTGCTGGAGCGGGTCGAGTCGACGTTCTCGGAGAACCGGCTGGCGATGCCCGGCCCGCTGGGGCAGAGCTACCGGCTCTCGGCGCTGTTCGAGCTGCGCGCGGCGAAGATTTACCAGCAGATGGCCGAGCGGTTCGCCGACGTCCTGCCGGCCCACCGGCTGTTCAAGGAGCTCCAGGAAGAAGAGGCGGAGCACGCCCGGCTGATGAACATCTGCCTGTACTCGGTGCGAATGAGCCCTGACGTCCAGTACGTGCCTTCGGTGCGGGACGCCGAGGTTCAGGCGGTGATGAAGGAGATGCGTGGGGTCCAGCGGCGCGTCCCCACGATGACGCTGGATGAGGCGCTCAAGACGAGCGAGGCGCTCGAGCTGGGCGAGGTGAACCTCATCTTCGGCAAGCTGCTCAAGCAGGTGGCGGAGCCCGAGGTGGGCCTCTTGCGACAGATGATGCGGCACGCGGAGAACCACCAGGTGTCGGTGCCGCGGCGCATCGGGCTGTTGCGTCAGGAGCTCGAGAAGCTGGGCATCAAGACCTGAGGCAGTGGCCAGCGGGCCAGTGTACAGTCGGGGCGCACCACGAACCACGAGGAGCCCCGATGCGTCTTGCGCTACTGTCCGCCTCCGTCACCATCGCCCTGGCCGGGTGCACGCTGCCTCAAGTCGTCCCCGAGGCGCTCAACACCGAGTTCAAGCCCGCTGGAGGGGTGGTGTGGCGAGAGCGGAGCGTCAGCTTCGACGCGACGCGGGTCCGGGCGCCCAACTGCAACCTCGCCAAGCGCACCGACGGCAGCTGGGGCGGAACGGTGCAGGATCACCCGGTGGACGTCAGCGTCACCGACACGCACATTCGAGGCGTGGACATCATGATGACACGGGAAGAGACGCGGAAGGGGCACATCGTCATCACCGGGCAGTTCATCGGGAAGATCGCCCGCTTCGAGATCGACTCCGAGCAGGTGATGGTACGCACGGCCTCGGTCAGCAAGACGCTGCCCGGACGCATCATCACGCCGGGCGGCACAGCGTACGGACCGCTCCACGAGCTCGAGCTCCGTGGGGAGGCGGGCCTCGAGAACCCCCCGTGGCCGCAGTTCGCCTTCGCGCTCTTGGCGGCCTTCTAAAAATTCAGATTCAGTCAGAAGTCGTCGAGATCGCGCAGGCGCTGCTCGAGATCGCTCTGCAGGCTCAGGTCCTTCCGGCCGAGCGGGGTCTCGATGGCGCGCCGCCAGGCATCGCGAGCGGCGTCCTTCTGGCCGAGGGCGGCGTGCGCGTCACCCAGGGCGACGAGGGCCGCAGCGTAGGTGGGATCGAGCCGCACCGCCGAGCCGAGGGCGTCGACCGCTTCGCCCCACCGCTTCTCGTCGATGTACAGCCGGCCCAACGAGAAGTGGCCCATCGCCGAATCGGGAAACTCGCTCACCATGGTGAGGAACCTGGCCTCGCGCTCTGACGGCATGGGGCGGTTCTACCAGAGGCGCTACTCGGCGTCTTCGGCGGGTCCAGCGCCGCGGGCGGACTTCTCGACCGCCTCGCGATTCTCCTTGATGAAGGTGTCGACCTCGGCGTCGGACACCCCCAGGTCCCTCAGGACGCCGGGGTAGACCGCGCGGAACGCCGGGGAATCATCGGCCCCGCGGAGCAGGAACGACAGCTTGAGAACCGCCGCTCCGAAGAGCTTCTCCCTCAGCGTCTTCGTCTTCGCCATTCAAGCGTGAGTGCAGCACCCCGGCGGGCCGGGCGCAACGCTATTCCCAGTGCACTTCGCCCTTGAGCGCCCGCTCGAGCATGTCCGACATGCGGTGCGAGAGCGGTGGCAGCTGGCTCAAGTCGAAGAGCCCGACCTCGAGGATCTCGAGGGGGTTCATCGGCGGCTGAGAGGGGAGCGACACCCTCGCGCCCACCACCAGCGTCACGGCGTGGAAGCGTGGGTCCCTCGCGGGGTCCGAGTACACGCCGAGCAGCGCGCCGGCCTCGAGGAGCTTGACCCCCGCCTCTTCCTCGAGCTCTCGGGGCAGCGAAGCGCGGAGCTGCTCACCCCACTCGAGCGTCCCGCCGGGGAGCGCCCACTGGCCGGTGTCTCCGCGGCGGATGAGCAGGAGCCGGCCGTCAGGCACGAAGGCCACCGCGACCAGCCCGACGACGGGCCGGCGTAGCACGTGGCGAGCGACTTCTTTGACGAGGCCCCACACGCCTTGGGGAATGCGCACGCGGACCTTCTACTCGATGTCGTGGAGACTTTGGCCTACAAGAGGCCCACGGCCACGGGCGGCTCTACTCGTACCGAAGCGCCTCGACCGGGTCCAACTTGGCGGCGCTGCGAGCTGGCATCACCCCGGAGACGACACCCACCATCGCGGAGAAGCCGATGGCCGTGAAGACGATCCACGGCGACAGCTGAACAGGCAGGCCGGGGATCGCCAGTCGCGCGAGTCCGATGATGCCCGCACCCAGGCCGAGACCGATCAGCCCCCCGAGCGACGAGATGACGACCGCCTCCACCAGGAACTGCAGCAAGATGGTGTTGGCGGTGGCGCCCACCGCGCGGCGCACGCCGATCTCCCGCGTCCGCTCGCGCACCGAGACGAGCATGATGTTGGCGATGCCGATGCCTCCCACCAGGAGCGCGATGGACGCGATGGCCACCAGCACGCTCGTCATCATGCCCATGATCGAGTTGACGGTGGCGAGGAGATCGTCCTGTGACACGACGGTGAAGTCGACCTGGTTGTTGTGGCGCCGCTTGAGCACCTCGGTCACGTCGTCGATGGCCGCCTGGGTGTTGGCCGCGTCGCGGGCCCGCACCATCAAGGAACTGAAGCCCTGGAGCCCGTAGACGTCGAGCGCGCTCGTGGCGGGCAAGAGCACGAGATCGTCGAGGTCCATGCCCAACGAGTTCCCCTTGTGCTCGAGGATCCCCACCACCCGGAACTCCGTGTCGTTCACCTTGAGCGTCTTCCCCAGCGGGTTCTCTTCGCCGAACAGCTCCTGCTGGATGGTGCGGCCGATGACCGTGTACCGCCGGCGCGAGCTCAGGTCGTCGGCGGTGAAGAACCGGCCGGCGTCGACGCGCATGTTCCGCATCTCGGCGAAGCGATCGCCCACCCCGAGCGCCATCGCGTCGCGCCGCCGTGACTCGTACCGCAACGTCGCCGCGCCCTGGACGATGCCGCTGACCCCGTCCACGGTGTAGACACGGCGGGCCAGCGCCTGCTCATCTTCCAGCGTGAGCTTGTGCGCCGCCCCGCTCATGGGCATCGCCATGCCCCCCTTGGTGTCTCGCTTGCCCGGGGTGATCTGCAGCACGTTCGAGCCCATCGAGGCGAACGTGTCTGAGATGTACTGGCGCACGCCCTCTCCCAGGGCGATGAGGAGGATGACCGCCAGGACGCCGATGATCACCCCCAGCGTCGTGAGGAAGGCCCTGAGCTTCGACGCGCGGATGGTGTCGATGGCCGTCAGGAAGAGCTCGGCGAAGTTCATCGCAGCACCTCGTCGGACCGAATCTCCCCGTCGACGATGTGCACCTTTCGCCGGGTGCGCTGGGCGACGCCGGGGTCGTGCGTGACGACGACGATGGTGACGCCCTCGCGGTTGAGCTGGTCGAACACCCCGATGATCTCGGAGCCGGTGCGCTGGTCGAGCGCGCCGGTCGGCTCGTCGGCCAAGAGGAGCTTGGGCTCGTTCACCAGCGCCCGCGCGATGGCNNGCGCGTACACCAGCGGCAAGGCCACGTTGTCCAGCGCCGTGGCCCTGGGCAAGAGGTTGAAGGTCTGGAAGACGAAGCCGATCTTCTCGTTGCGCACGTGCGACAGCGAGTCGTCGTCGAGCGTCGACACCTCCTCGCCGTCGAGCAGGTACGAGCCCGAGGTCGGCGTGTCGAGGCAACCGATGAGGTTCATCAGCGTCGTCTTGCCCGAGCCCGACGGCCCGATGATGGCCACGTATTCTCCCTGGTTGATGCGCAGGTTCACGCCCTTGAGCGCGTGGACGGCCGTGTCTCCCATCTGGAAGGTGCGCTCGAGCTTCTGGGCTTCGATCACCGCCGGAGCTGTGGCGACGCTGGCGCTCATGGCGTCTTCCCCCCGGCCGAGGTGACGAGCGCGCCCTCGGTGAGCCCCTTCGCGTTGAGCGTGCTCACCACCTGGTCTCCGTCGGAGAGCCCGCGGACCAACTCGGTGCGATCCCAGCTCGACATGCCGATCTCGATGGGCTGCTCGTGCACCACGCCCTGCTCCACCCGGTAGACGGACCGCTTCGTCCCTCGCCCGATGATGACGTTGGTCGGCAAGCTGAGCACGTTGTCCTTCTCGGCCACGCGGACGTCGACGTTGGCCGACATGCCGGCTCTCAGGCCCGCCGCCACCGCCTGGGGCAGGTCAGTCACCTCGACCTCGATGCGCAGCGTGCGCACGCCCTTCTCGTCCTTCCGCACCGTCGGGTCGAGCTTGGACACGGCTCCGGCGATGGGGTGGTTGGGGAGCGCGTCGAGCCTCAGGTTCGCCGCCTGGCCCACCTTCACCTTGCCGATGTCGGCCTCGTCGAGCGTCGCCTCGACACGGAGCCGCGAGTCGTCGACCAGCTCGAACACCGGAGCGCCGAGCTGCAGCTCGTCACCGACGGTGACCGGGAGGTCCGAGATGATTCCATCGAAGGGGGCGGTCAGCTCTGCGTGGGCGCGCGCGACCCGGGCCACCTGAACCGCCGCCTCGCTCTGCTCGAGCTGGGCCCGCGCCGCCTTGGCCGCCGCTTGGGCCTCCCGCGCCGTGGCCGAAGCGTCATCCGCCGCCGAGGTCGTCTCCGCGCCGTGCTCCGACAACCGCTTCAGGCGCTCGGCCACGCGGAGGGCGGCCTCGACGTGCGCCTCGCTCTGGGCGACCGACGCACGCTGGGCGTCGACCGTGGCCTGGGCCTGCCTCAGCCGAGCGGCGAGATCCGCCGGGTCGAGCGCGACGATGACCTCGCCCGCCTTCACCCGCTCGCCCCGCTGGTGTCTCACCGCCAGCGCCCGGCCCGACAGCTCGGCCCGCACCGTCGCGTCGCGCTCGGGCAACACCTGGCCCGCGGTCGACGAGGAGATCTCGTCGCGCACCGGCCCCCGCTCTACCTGGGCCAGCTCGACGACGATGGGCTTCTTCTTGGCCGCCCGGGCCAGCCAGAAGCCCCCGCCCGCGAGGACGAGGAGCACCACGATGCGGGTGGGCCAAGGTGACCGTCGCTTTCGCACCTTCCGGCCGGGCGGCAATGGGCTCACCTTCGCCGTCGCGCCCTCAGCCACTTTGGTCTCGGTGGATTGCTGCGCGCTGGGGCTCATCGTCGGGTCTCCTGGTTCAGCGGGTGGCCTGCCGCGAGCCGCAAGACGGCCCGCGAGTAGCTGAGGTCGGCGTCTGCCTGAATGCGAGACACGTCAGAAGAGAAGGCGTCACGCTCGGCCTGCACCAGCTCGAGCTGGGTGCTCGCCCCCTCCTGGTAGCGCTCCCGCGCTCGCATCACCGCGGAGCTGGCCGAGTGCTGCTCGGCCCGGGCGGCCTGGCTCTTGGCGAGGCCATTGTGCACTCGGAACCAGGCCTCGTGAATCTGATCCAGCGCGGCCTGGCGGGCGGCCTCCTCCCGCACCCGGGCCACCTCGGCCGCGGCCGCTTGTGAGCGCATCGTCCCGAAGGCGGTGACGTCGAGGCGCCAGCTCATGGTCGCGTTGACCATCCAGGTGGCGTTCTTTCCCACGAAGCTCGAGGCGTTGGTGAGGTGCTCCTGCGCCGTCGCCGACACCGTCGGCAAGAGGGCCAGGCCCGCGGCCTGCGCGGTGGTCTCGGCGCCCCGGCGCTGCTCGGTCGCGGCGGCCACCGAGGGGACGTCTTCGAGCCCCGCGCCTTCCCACGTCTCCAGCGGCGACTCCTCACGGAGATCGTCGACCACCGACGTGACGGCGCCCTCGACCGCCACGCCGGTCAGGGTCAAAAGCGCCCGCCGGGCCAGCTCGCCGGTGAGCTCGGCGTCGGAGATGCTCCGCTTGGCCCGCTCCACCTCCGCCGCCGCGCGGTCGACCTCGAGCTCGGTCGCCACTCCACCGGCCCGGCGCTCGGCCACCAGCGCGAGGTTGGCCTGGGCCGCGCTCAGCGTTCGCTCGGCAGACTCGCGGAGCGCCACGGCTCCGATGAGCTGGTAGTAGTTGCGGGCCACCTGCTTCTCCACCTCGAGCGCGGTGGACTTCGCGGTGGCGCCCGCGGCCTGAGCCCCGTGCTGCGCGGCGCGCGCCCTGAGCCACGCGGCGACATCGATGACCGGGACGTCGAGCTGGGCGTAGCCGTCGAGCTGGTTGTACGGCTGAATGACGACCGTCGTCGCGCCGGGGATCGCCGCCCCACCGGTGAGGGTGCTCGCGTCGAGCTTCGCCTCGAACTGGTTCCTGGCGTACACCCCACGGGCGGAGATCGCCGGCAGCGTGCGCCCCAGCGCCACCAGCGCCTCGGCTTGCTGCTGCACGGCGCTCAGCGCCGCGACGCGCTCGTCGGTGCTCGCCTGGTGCGCCCGGGCGATGAGCTCGCTGAGCGGCTCGAGCGCCTCGGCCCCGGTGGCCAGGAGCCCAGCGACGAGCGCGATGGTTTTGAAGCTTCGACTCGATAAATACGCACCAGAGGTCACGCGTGCTCCTTTGGGGTCCATGGTTCACCGAGGCTTGGGCGACACCTGGGCCGCCAGTCCGTGGAGGAAGACCTCCACCAGCCCGCGGACGAAGGTGGGGCCCTCGAGCGGGGAGGACTTGGGCCCGCCCAGCCATTGTTGCTGCATCACCTCTTGCATCACCGCTCCCAGGAACATCCGGGCGACTGCCTCACTGTCGACGGGCCGAAGCCGGCCGGCCTCGGTCTCGCCCTTGAAGTAACGGGCCAGCAGCCGCACTGATTGCAGGTGGGCGGGTGGAGGCTTCGTCATGCGGTCGCGGAGCTCGTCGAGCTTCCAGCTGGACGCCCGAGCGAGCATCGAGGCCATCATGAAGAAGGGCATGACCCTGCGCGCCTCCTCCATCACGCCCATGCCGATGTCGAACAGCGTGTCGGCCACCTCGCCCTGGCCGATGCGTGTCTCGAGGTGCTCGAGGATCGGCGGCAGCCGGATGACCCGGTCGAGGACCGCGAGGAACAGGGCCTCCTTCGTCTTGTAGCGGTGGAAGATCACGCTCTCGGAGATGCGCGCCTTCCTCGCCACCGCTGCCGTCGTGGCCCCGACCCCCTGCTCGAGGAAGACGGCGCTCGCCGCGTCAATCAAGTCGTCATCGGAGATGGTCTGCGGACGGCCGCGGATTCGCATTACGAAGTGATCGCTTCATTAATAGTTCTCGACGGGGTGGCTGGCAACCCGCTCGTTCGGCTGGGGCCGCGGACCGTCGACTCGAGTCGACCCTCCGACTAGACGTGGGGCATGACTTCACTGAAGGGAAAGACGCTGCTGGTGACGGGCGGGAGCCGGGGTATCGGGCTGGCCATCGCGGTGAGGGCTGCCAGAGACGGGGCCAACGTGGCGATCCTCGCCAAGACGACCCAGCCGCACCCGAAGCTCGAGGGGACGATCTTCACCGCGGCGAAGGAGATCGAGGCGGCCGGGGGCCGGGCCCTCGCCATCGAGTGCGACATCCGCTTCGAGGAGCAGGTGAGCCTCGCGGTGCAGAAGACCGTCGCGGCGTTCGGCGGCATCGACATCTGCGTCA
>PMBV01000501.1 GCA_003153055.1 Myxococcales bacterium | reverse complement strand
TGATGGGCAACTCGGTGCTCGACTACAACGTCTTCGGCCGCCGCGCCGGGCGTTTCGCGAGCGAGTACGCGAAGAAGGCGAAGGTGGGCAAGCTCTCGGTCGAGCACGTCGCCCGCCACGCCAAGGAGCTCGTCTCCGAGGGCGTCGACTCGGACCTGGTCTCGCCCATCATCCTGCCCTCGTACACTCCGGAGGACGTGAAGATTCAACAGCTGGCCCGACTGGGCAGCGCTCCGGCGCGTCATTCCATGCTGCGCAGCCGATTCCAAGTGAAGCCATGACGATTCGGCTCTCTCACGACTCGGTCTCGAGCGCCTTCATCAAGAAGGTCGAGCGCATCAGCGGGCAGGACCTGCGCGCCTGCTACCAGTGCGGCAACTGCTCCGCGGGCTGCCCGATGGCCCGTCATATGGACGTGCTGCCGAGCCAAATCATTCGCTTTGCCCGGCTGGGGCTCGAGCAGGCGCTCCTCGAGGCCAAGAGCATCTGGACCTGCGTGTCGTGTCTGACCTGCAACACTCGCTGCCCCAAGGGCGTCAAGGTCGCCGAGGTCATCGAGGCCGTGCGCCAGGTGCTGCTCCGCACCCGCCACGACCACGTCAACCTCGACCAGATACCCAAAGAAACGCTGGCCGAGGTGCCGCCCATCGCGCTCATCGGCAGCATGCGGAAGTTCAGCTCCTAGCACCCGTCGTTCCCCACCCGCTGTCCCTCGAGGTCCCTTTCCTGTGAAGCTCAGCTACTACCCAGGCTGCACGCTGAAGAACCACGCGCGGAACTTCGAGGACTCCACGCGCTTCGCGTTGGAGCAGCTCGGCGCCGAGGTCGAGGAGCTCGAGCGGTGGAACTGCTGTGGAACGGTGTATTCGCTGACGGCCGATGACTTGATGCGGCAGGTCGCGCCGGTGCGGAACCTCATTCGCGCCAAGGAGGCCAACGCCTCGCAGCTGATGACTGGCTGCTCGATGTGTTACAATACCCTCAAGCGCGCCAACGAGCGGGTGAGGAAGAACCCCGAGGATCTCGCCCGGCTCAACGCCTTCATGAACGAGGAGCCGACCGACTACGCCGGCGTCGTCGACGTGGTGCACATCCTCGAGGTGGTGAAGAACACCATCGGCTTCGAGACGCTCAAAAAGCGGGTGAAAAAGCCCCTCAAGGGCCTCAAGGTCGCCAGCTACTACGGGTGCATGCTGGTGCGGCCCAAGCAGATTGCCTTCGACAACGTCGAGAACCCCATGGCCCTGGACCAAATGGTCGAGCTCCTCGGCGGCACGCCCATCGACTTCTCGCACAAGACGGTCTGCTGCGGCGCATACCAGACCGTCGACAAGCCAGACATCGTGGCCGAGCAGACGCTCAGCATCCTCTCGGCGGCGCGGTCGAGCGGGGCCGAGGCCATCATCGTGAGTTGCCCGCTCTGCGCCTTCAATCTCGATCATCGCCAGGCGCTGACCCTCAAGAAGCACCCCGAGTTCCTCACCATGCCGGTCTTCTACTTCACCCAGCTCATGTCCATCGCCTTCGGGTGCGACGAGTCGGTGTTGCGGTTCGACCTCCACCACATTCCTCCGAAGCCACTGCTGGCTGAGAAGCAACTCCTTTAAGGGGACCGCCGATGCGCTTCGGAAACGTCAAGAACGCGACGGGCGTCGTCACCATCAACAAGAATTGGTGCAAGGGCTGTGGCTTCTGCATTCAGTACTGCCCGACGAAGGTGCTGACCGCGTCGCCAGAGTACAACAAGAAGGGCTACCACCCACCGGTCGTCACCTCGGCGGAGAACTGCCGAGACTGCGGCTTCTGTCAGGTGATTTGCCCGGAGTTCGCAATCTTCGTCAAAGGTGACTCGGACGAGGGCTCGAAAGAGCGCGACGCCGAGACAACCGCGAGAGCTGAGGAGACGCACCGTGCCGAATGACGTCGCAGACCCTAAAGGCGTGCTGGCTGGACCCCACTTCATGGACGGCGACCATGCGCTGGCCGAGGGAGCCTTGGCCGCTGGTTGCCGGTTCTTCGCCGGCTACCCCATCACGCCGTCGACCGAGACGGCCGAGCGCTTCGCCGAGCGGTGCCCGAGCGTGGGCGGCCTGTTCATTCAGATGGAGGATGAGATCGCCTCCATCGCGGCTCTGATGGGCGCCGCCTGGGGTGGGCAAAAGGTGATGACGGTGACGAGCGGCCCAGGCTTCTCGCTCATGATGGAGAACATTGGCATGGCGTGCATGACCGAGACGCCGATGGTCATCGCCAACGTCCAGCGCGGTGGCCCGTCGACCGGCCTCCCCACGCTCACCGCCCAACAAGACATGATGCAGGTTCGGTGGGGCTCGCACGGCGACTACCGCATCATCGCGCTGGTGCCCGATTCGCCCCAGGAGTGCTTTGACCTGGCGGTGGAGGGCTTCAACCTCTCGGAGAAGTACCGGGTGCCGGTCTTCATCATGACCGACGAGACGGTCGGGCACATGCACGAGAAGGTTGTCATTCCGCCGGCCGACCAAATCAAGGTCATTCCCCGGAAGAACTACGACGGGCCCAAGGGTACCTACCGGCCCTACAAGTTCAACGGCAAAGACGTCGCGCCGATGACCAAGGCCGGCGACGGGCACCGCTTCCATGTCACCGGGTTGACCCACGACGAGCGGGGCTACCCGACCCTCACCGCCGAGCAGAACAAGAAGGTGGTGACGCACCTCATCGAGAAGATCGATTCCAACGCCGACGACATCATTCGACTCGACGAGCAGGAGCTCGAGGGCGCGGAGGTGGTGGTGGTGTCGTACGGCATCACTTCGCGCATCGCGATTCGCGCGGTGCACCTTGCCCGTCAGGCTGGGCTCAAAGTAGGCGTGCTCCGCCTCATCACCGTGTGGCCGTTCCCTGAGAAGCGCATCCGGGACATCGCGAGCAAGGTGAAGGCCATCGTGGTTCCCGAGATCAACTACGGGCAGATCGTCCTCGAGGTCGAGCGGTGCGCCCGGGCCCAGTGCAAGGTCGTCAGCGTCAACAGCTGTGGCGGCGCGGTGCACGACCCCCAAGAGATCCTCACCGCCATCCAGGAGTCCTGCCGATGACGAAGCCTCCCTCAGAAGACGATCAATTCCGCCAGGACAACCCCATGGCGGAGTTTCTCCGCATGGAGCGAATGCCACACATCTGGTGCCCGGGCTGTGGCATCGGCTCGGTGGTCAACGCCTTCGCGGAGGCGGTGAAGAAGAGCGGCATCGACATGGACAAGCTGGCCGTCGTGTCGGGCATCGGCTGCACCGGGCGGGTGGCGGGCTACGTGCGACTCGACTCCTTCCACACCACCCACGGGCGGGCCATTCCCTTCGCCACCGGGCTCAAGCTGGCGAACCCCGAGCTCAAGGTGGTGGTCTTCTCGGGCGACGGCGATCTGTTCGGCATCGGCGGGAACCACTTCATTCACGCCGCCCGCCGCAACATGGACCTCACCGTCATCTGCGTGAACAACTTCACCTATGGCATGACCGGCGGCCAGCTCACGCCCACCACGCCAAAGACCGCCAACTCGTCGACCACCCCTTACGGAAACTACGAGTACCCGTTCAGCTTGCCATTCCTGGCTGACGCGTCGGGCGCGACCTACGTGGCGCGGTGGACCTCGCTGCAGGCCCGGCAGGTGACCAAGTCAATCCACGAAGCCCTCGGCCACAAGGGGTTTTCGTTCATCGAGGTCATCGCCCCGTGCACCACGCTGTACCAGCGGCGCAATCGCCTCGGTGACGGGCTCGATGCGATGGAGTACTACAAGGAAGACGCCGAGGTCGCCCACGGGGTGGACACGCGAAACGTCGACATCGGGTTCCAGGGAAAGATGTCGGTGGGCAAATTCGTGCAGCGCGAGAAGCCCACGTACTTCGAGTCAGTCAACGAGCACTACGCCAATGTGCTGGGTGACGAATACCAGCTGTATGGGAAGACGACGCCCGAGCGCCTCGAGGAAGAGAAGAAGGCGCGCGAGGAGCAAGCCAGGCGGGCGGAAACACCATGAGCTGGCAGATTCGATTCTCGGGGTTCGGCGGGCAAGGCATTGTCCGCTGCGCGCTCATCACCGGCAAGGCGATGGCGCTCTACGATGACAAGTTCGCCACCATGACCCAGAGCTTCGGGCCGGAGGCGCGTGGCGGGGCGTGCAGCTCGCAGCTCGTCGTCTCGAGAGAGCGAGTGCTGTTCCCCTACGTCACCACTCCAGAAATTCTGGTGGCCCTCTCTCAGGAGGCCTACGACAAGTACGAGCCCGAGCTCGTCGACCAGGGCATCCTCATCGTCGAGTCAGACCTGGTGAAGGCCAAGCCCGACTCGACGCGAGTGAAGCTCCGGCCCATTCCCGCCACTCGCATGGGTGAGGAGCTGGGCAACCGCCTCTTCGCCAACCTCGTCGTCATCGGCTTCTTCGCGGCCGTGACCGAGCTCGTCTCGCCGGAGGCGGTGAAGAAGGCGCTCCCCGAGCTGGTGCCCGAGCGGTTCCTCAAGGTGAACATCAAGGCCTTCGACGCGGGCTTCGCCTATGGCGCGAAGGCTCCAGCAGGAGAAGCCCGATGAAGAGACGCACTGGCGTCTTCGTGTGCCACTGCGGGACCAACATCGCGGCCACCGTCGACGTCAAGAAGGTGACCCGCGAGTTGGGGAAGGAAGACGGCGTCGTCGTCGCCGCCGACCACCTCTACATGTGCTCCGACCCGGGTCAGAGCGCGATCGCCAAGGCCATCAAGGAGCACCAGCTCGACAGCGTCGTCATCTCGTGCTGCTCGCCGAGTCTCCACGAGAAGACGTTCCGCGACGCGTCGAAGGCCGCGGGGTTGAACCCGTTTCAGTGCGAAATTGCCAACATTCGCGAGCAGTGCGCCTGGGTCCACAAGGACAAGAACGAGGCGACCGACAAGGCCATCAAAATCTCCCGCTCGGCGGTGCAGCGGGCGCGGCGCGACGAGGCCTTGGTGCCGCTGGGCGTGCCGGTCACCAAGCGCGCCTTGGTCATCGGTGGCGGCATCGCCGGCATTCAGGCCTCGCTCGACCTCGCCAACGCAGGTATCGACGTGATTCTGGTCGAGAAGCAAGCCACCATCGGCGGCCACATGCTCCAGTTGTCGGAGACGTTTCCGACCCTCGACTGCTCACAGTGCATTCTGTCTCCCAAGATGGTCGAGGTGTCGAAGCACCCGAAAATCACCCTGCTGACCCAGGCCGAGGTCACCGAGCTCTCCGGCTTCGTCGGCAACTTCAAGGCGACCATCAAGCAGAAGGCCCAGTACGTCGACGCCGAGGCGTGCAAGCTGTGTGACGACTGCGCTCAAGCCTGCCCCGTCGGGCTCCCGAACGAGTACGACCAGGGCCTCACCGGCCGCCACGCCATTCACATTCCCTTCGCGCAAGCCATTCCCGCGACCTACACCCTCGACGAGAGCGCCTGTCTTGGCTTGAACCCGGTGGTGTGTGGGCGGTGCGCCGACGTCTGTGAAGCCAACGCCATCAACTACGACGCCCAGCCGAAGGTGTTCCACGAGGACATCGGCGCCATCGTGGTGGCCACCGGTTTCGACCTCTACGGCCAGGAGCACTTCGGCGAGTACGGGGCCGGGCGGCACCCCGACGTGCTCGACGGGCTCCAGTTCGAGCGGCTCTGTTCCGCCTCGGGAGCCACCGGGGGCAGGGTGCTCCGCCCGTCGGACCACAAGGAGCCCAAGGAGGTCGTCTTCATTCAGTGCGCCGGCTCGCGCGACCCCGAGAACCACTGCGCGTACTGCTCGAAGATTTGCTGCATGTACACCTCGAAGCACGCGTCTCTGTACAAGCACCACGTGCACGACGGGCAGGCGTACGTCTTCTACATCGACATCCGCTCGGGTGGAAAAGGCTACGAGGAGTTCGTTCAGCGGGGCATGGACAACGACGGCACTATCTATCTCCGCGGCCGTGTGTCTCAAATCAACGAGAAGAACGGCAAGATGCGGGTGATGGGCGTCGACACGCTCACCAACCAGAGCGTGGAAATCGATGCCGACATGGTCGTCCTGGCTTTGGCCATGCAGCCCTCAGCCGGCACCGCGGAGATCGCCAAGACGCTCAAGATTGGCCGTGACAAAGACGGCTTCCTCGCCGAAGCCCACCCCAAGCTGAAGCCCGTCGAGAGCGTCACCGCCGGCATCTTCCTCGCCGGTGCCGCCCAGGGGCCCAAAGACATTCCCGAGACGGTCACCCAAGCGAGCGCCGCCGCCGGCAAGGTGCTCCAGCTGTTGTCGAAGGACCAGCTGGAGCACAGCCCGACCGTGGCCGAGGTGCGCACCTCGCACTGCACCGGCTGTGGAATGTGCGTCGACGCCTGCCCGTATGAGGCGGTGCACCTCACGGCCAACAAGGCCGTCGTGAATGAAGTGCTGTGCGAGGGCTGTGGAACGTGCGCCTCGACCTGCGTTCGTGCCGCCATCGACGTGAAGAACACGTCTCAGCTGCAGATTCACGAAATGATTTCCGCTGCTCTCGGAGGCTGACCCAGGTGGACGCTCAGACACACGCCAAAGAAGCCTCGACTGCCCACGAGCCGAAGGTGGTGGCCTTCTTGTGCAAGTGGTGCTCGTCGGCGGGGAGCGACCTCGCTGGCGTCTCGCGCATGCAGTACCCGCCCAACGCCGTGCCCATCACGGTGGCCTGCTCGGGCTCGGTGTCTCCGGTGCACATCTTGTCGGCCCTCAACAAAGGTGCCGACGGGGTGCTCGTCTCGGGCTGCCACCCAGGTGACTGCCATTACATGAAGGGGAACTACTACGCCCGCCGCAAGCTGCACCTGGTGCAGCAGCTCCTTCAATTCGTCGGGCTCGAGAAAGACCGGTTCCGCATGTCGTGGGTGTCGGCGGCCGAGGGCGCCAAGTTCGCCAAGGTCATCACCGAGTTCGTGAAGGATCTCAAGAAGTTGGGCCCACAAGACAAGCTCAAGGCGAGACGCTGATGGTCGAGATAGACAAGCTGAGGGCGCACGCCAAGGCGCTCCTGGAAAAGGGCACGGTTGGGTGTGTGCTGGGGTACCGCAAGGGCACCGCCGGCATGGGCGCGGCCGAGCCAGCCTTCGTCACCCGCCCAGAAGACGTCGACTCGCTGGTCTGGGACCCGACCTGCGTGCACAACCTGGCGGGGCAGGTGAAGAAGGCCCGTCGCGACCCCAGCTCCCTGGGCAAGCCGGTGGCCATCGTGGCCAAGGGCTGCGACAGCCGCATGCTGGTGGTGCTCATGCAGGAGAAGGCCATCAGGCGCGAAGACGTGCACATCATCGGCGTGGCCTGCGAGGGCACCGGCGTGGTGGACCAACGCAAGCTCAGCCGGCACTTGAAGGGCAGTCGGCCCCAGCAGGTTCGGTTCGACGAGCAGGGGGGCCTCTCGGTCAAGACCCGGCTGGGCGAGGTCTCGGTGCCTCCGAAGGCCGTGCTGGCCGACCGGTGTCTCGAGTGCCGGGTCCCAGCACCGGCGACCCACGATGTGTTGTTCGGCGAGAAGGGCGTGGCCCGCGACTTCGACTCGGCCTTCACGATGGCCAAGGCGATGGAGGCCAAGCCCGAGGCCGAGCGGTGGATGTTCTGGCAGAAGCAGTTCGACCGGTGTCTGCGCTGCTACGCCTGTCGCTCGGTGTGCCCGATGTGCTATTGCGACGAGTGCGTGGTTGACAGCACGGCCTTCGTGGTCGCCGCCGGAACCAGCGCCGATGACAAGGCCAACCGCATCAAGTGGATCGAACGGTCGAACAGCACCTCGGAGAACAGCATGTACCACCTGACGAGGGCCATGCACCTCGCCGGGCGCTGCGTCGACTGCGGCGAGTGCGAGCGCTCGTGCCCGGTCAACATTCCCCTGCGGCTCCTGAACACCAAGCTCGAGAAGGATGCCAAGGAGTTGTTCGACTACGAGCCCGGCGTGCAGGCCGACCTCCCCTCACTCGTTTCCTCTTTCCGCGACACCGACCCCAACGGGTTCATCAGGTAACCCATGGAAAAGGCACTCAAGAAGGAACAGCTTGGCTCGTGGCTTGGCGCCCTCGATTCGTACGAGGTGCACGCCCCGGCGCTCGAGGACGGTGTCTGGAATTACCAGCCGGTGACCGACCCGGCGGCGGTGACGCTGGAGCACGACAACACCATCTCGCCGCCCAAGGGCTTCATGCTCCCCCAGCGAGAGGTGCTGTTCCGCTTCTCCCAGCCGAACGGTGGCGCGCCGGTGGTGACGCCCACCGTGCCCGACCCCAAGCCCACGGTGGTGGTCGGAGTGCGCCCGTGTGATGGGCGTTCTCGGGTGCGCAACGACAAGGTCTTCAAGGGCGCCCAGACCGACGTCTACTACGCCTCCCGCGCCGACACGGTCGCCTACGTCGGCCTGGCCTGCAACAGCCCACCGTCTGAGAACTGCTTCTGCCAGTCGCTGGGTGGCTCGCCCTGCTCCGAGGAGGGCCTCGATGTCTTGATGACGGAGCTGAAGGACGGCTACCACGTCAAGGCGCTGACTCCCACGGGCGAGGCGCTGGTGGGGAAGGGCACGTGCTTCTCCGACGTGAGCGAGGCGCAGCATCGGGAGCTGGCGGTGGTGCACGCCCGGGCGCTCGACGAGCCCCATCGCGCGGTGACGAACCTCGGCAGCCTCCCGCTGGCGCTGAAGAAGAACTTCGACTCCCCCGCCTGGGGTGAGATGGCGAAGGCCTGCATCGGCTGCGGCGTCTGCACCTACCTGTGCCCGACGTGCCACTGCTTCGACCTGAGCGACGAGGTGACCAGCCGTTCACCGCTCAAGGGAGAGCGGGTGCGTACCTGGGACACCTGCCAATTCGCCGATTTCACCATGCACACCTCGGGGCACAACCCCAGGCCTGACGCCGGCTCGCGCCTCCGCCAGCGCATCGCGCACAAGTTCCTCTACTTCCACGAGAACCACGGCACCCAGCAGTGCACGGGCTGTGGGCGCTGCATCACCCACTGCCCAGTGGGCATCGACATCTTGGCGGTGATGGAAAGGGTGACCCAACCATGAGCGCGATGAGCGACAACCTGTACCTGCCGACGCTGGCGCGCATCGCCGAGGTGAAGCGTGAGGTACTCGGCGCCCGGGCCATCAACAGCTACAAGGTGGAGTTTCCCAACCAAGACGGCTTCGAGCACACGGTTGGCCAGTGCGCGATGCTGTCGGTCTTCGGCAAGGGCGAGGTGATGATCTCCATCGCCTCGTCGCCGCTCATCAAAGACTACAAGCGCTTTAGCATCATGCGGGTGGGCAAGGTCACCTCGGCGTTCCACGACCTGAAGGTGGGCGACATCGTGGGCATTCGAGGCCCGTATGGCAACTCGTTCCCCATGGCCGACTGGAAGGGCAAGAACTTGGTGGTCATCGGAGGCGGGGTGGGCATGGCACCCATCTGGCCCATCATCGAGACCGCGGTGGCCCAGCGGGCCGACTTCGGCGAGCTCACGGTGTTCTACGGCGGACGCACCTCGAAGGACCTGATGTACCGGGCCGAGCTCGAGACGCTGCGCGAGGTGGCTCAGGTTCACCTCTCGGTCGACTCGGCAGAAGATGGCTGGAAGGAGTTCGTCGGCTTCGTCCCCGCGAACCTGGCGGCCAAGAAGCTGTCAGTCGAGAACACCATCGCCGTCACCTGCGGCCCGCCGAACATGATCAAGTTCGTCATCAAGAACCTGCAGGCCCAGGGCTTCGCAGACGAGAACATCTTCACCACCATCGAGAACAAGATGAAGTGCGGGGTGGGGAAGTGCGGTCGCTGCAACGTCGGCAAAGACTACGTGTGTGTGAGTGGCCCGGTGTACTCGTGGGCAACGCTGAAGGGCCTGCCCCAAGAATACTAGCGGCAACGGAGACGCCCAATGCAAGTGACAGGAATGTTGTATGGCTCGAAGCTCCTCAAGGTGGTCGACTTCCCGACCTCCGAGGTGTTGGGGCCCGAGGCCTCTGAGAAGGACATCAAGGATCTCCTCGGTCGCACCGGCGAGGTGTTCATCAAGCCCGTCTTCCGCGGCGGGGTGGGCAAGAAGGGCAAGTCGGGGCTCATCGGGCGCGCCAAGGATTTGCGCACGGCCCTGCGCGAGAAGGAGCGGCTGTACTTCGTCGAGCACCGTCACGGCAACCAGGTGGCCAAGGCCATGGGCGTGACGTTCGAGGGAGCGGTGCCCGCCGAGCACGAGGTGTACTTTTCCATCGCCGACTCCACCAAGTACCGGGCGCCGACGGTGACCATCACCCACCGGGGCGGCATGGACATCGAGGAGCTCGACCGCACCCAAGTGGCCGAGATTCCCTTCGACCCGCTCACCGGCCTCAAGAGCTTCGTCATCACCAACGCGCTGTCTGACTTGAAGGCGCCGAAAGAGATCATCTCTCCCCTGGCCCAGGCGCTGCCCAAGCTGTGGGACCTGTACCACTACAACGGCATGACGACGCTCGAGCTCAACCCCATTCGCATGAGGGTGGGCTCGAGCACGCTGGCCCCGGTGGCCTGCGACTTCAAGTGCGCCTTTGATCGCGACGACCCCCGGGTGCGGCGGCTCAACCTGCCGAACGACCTCTTCGCCGTCGACTACTCCGACTTCGAGCACGAGGTGAACCAGCTGCGCACCTACCAGGGCCAGTCGGACGTCTCGCTCATCAACACCAACGGCACCATTCTCGCGCCCACCTTCGGCGGTGGCGCCAACGCGCTGGTGACCGAGGGCCTGGGTGACGACGCCATCATCTCGTCGGACTTCGGGGGCAATCCTCCCTACGAGAAGATGCGCGAGGTGATGCGCATCTGCCTCAAGCACTGGCTCAAGCAGTCGAACGTGTTGTTCATCATCGGCGGCAAGGCCAACAACACAGACATCTTCGTCACCTTCCGCGCCATGGCCGACGCCTTGCGCGAGTACTTCAACGAGCGGGGCCCGACGCCGGTGTACGTCGTCATCGGCCGCGGCGGCGTCAACCTGGTGCGAGGCATGCTCTCCTTCAAGGACGTCATCGACTCGCTGGGCCTGCCCTACCGCATCTTCGCCCACGACTCGGCGATGAGTGACGTGGTGCGCTACGCCCAGGCGGCCGACAAGTGGATGAAGAACGGCGGCCGACAACAGGTCGCGGCGCGGCTCGGCTTGCCGTCAGACGCCTGAACAGACTTGGTCACCCTTCACCTTGCGAGAATGACGATGACCAGAAACGACCAACCCAAGTTCAAGTACTTCGTCGGCATCAACTCCCTGGCTGAAATCGCCACGGTGAATGATCGCGTGTGCGTCCTCAACATTCTCGGGAACGAGTCCCGCTCGGTGACGCCCATCAGCCACGCCTACTCGGGCGGCAACGTGGTCTTCGGCACCGCCCCCGGCCGTGGGGGAGAAGTGCTGGAGACGAAGGCCGGCAACATTCCCGTGTTCAACAACGTGCGTGAGGGGCTCGACGCGGGCCTCACGTTCAACGTGGGCGTGGTGTACCTGCCGCCCGCCGCGGTGCGCGACGGCGTCTTCGAGCTCATCCGCGTGAACAAGGACCTCACCAAAATCATCATCCTCACCGAGAAGGTGCCGGTGCACGACGCGCGGGAGATTCGCGCCATGGCTCAGCAGGGCCGGGTCGACGTCTTCGGAGCCAACGCCCTCGGCGTGGCCGACGCGTGGAACCACCTGCGGCTTGGAGGTGCCCTGGGTGGCGACAAGCCCGAGGAGTCGCTGAGGAAGGGCTCGGTGGCCATCTTCTCGAACTCGGGCAACTTCACCACCACCATCGCGGTGTACTTGAAGGCCAGCGGCTGGGGCACCACCACGAGCATCTCGAGCGGCAAGGACCTCTACATTCACTTCGCCGCGCCCGAGTGGGCCAACGCGCTCAACAACGACGCCCGCACCAAAGTAGGGGTGATGTACGTCGAGCCCGGAGGCTATTACGAGCAACACCTCGACCTGAAGAAGCCCCTCATCGCCTGCGTGGTGGGGCGGTGGAAGGCGAAGCTCACCCGGGCCGTGGGGCACGCCGGGGCGATGGCCGGCGCGGGTGACGGGGCCCAGTCGAAGGAAGAGTGGCTCATGCGCCACCTCAAGGTGAAGGAGCTCTTCACCCCAGAGAACCCCGTCGTCTCGCAGGCCGGCGCGGTGGTCACCAACATCGCCCACATTCCCCTCGCGCTGACCGAGGTAATGAAGCTCAACGGCATTCAGCCCGACTTCGCCGCCGAGGGTGACCTGCGGCTCAAGCCCTGGTTCGGTGACAACCAGGGGCTCAAACTGCCGCCGGAGCTCGACCTGCCGGTGGTTCGGGCGGTGGCCCCATACGCCGAGCAAATCGTCGAGCTCACCCGCCAGGTCGGCGCCACCTTCCCCCGGCGCTCGATGAAGGACTGCTCGGGCAGCTCCATCATGGACCCCAAGTCGCAAATCACCCGTGTCAGCGGCGTGTCCATTCTCGACACCGCCAAGCTGCCCCTGGAGTCGAACCTCTGTCTCGCGCTGGTGCACGAGCAGAACGACGACAACGACAACGCCCTCTACAACGTGGCGGTGGCCTCCGAGGTGAACCTCCACGGCGACGTGATTCTCGCCGCCGCCGACGCGTCTCGGGCAGCCGGCAACGCCCCCAATAGCGTCGTGGCCACGGCCACCTCCATCGTGGGGCCGGGGCGGGCCAGCGCGGCGTGCGACGCGGCCGACGTCTTGGTCGAGCTGTTCGGCCACTCCGGGCTCACGCGGGCCGATGACCTCGACTTCGTCACCGCCGGCATCAAGCCCACCGCCGAGCAGCTCGCCAAGCTCGTGGGCAAGACTCCCGACCCCAAGGCCAAGGCCATGCTGGCGGCGCTCAAGGCGCGGGGGGCGAGGTCCATCTTCGTCACCTACCTGACCAAGCTCGACGCCCACCCGACGGCCAACGCGGTGCTCGCCGCCATCACCACCACGGTGGCCTGGAACGCGCTCGTGCACAAACGCATCAGCACGCTGACGGTGCGGAACTTCCCCTGGTTCACCCGGCTGTTCGGCACCATCCTCGGGGCCGCCGTCGAGGGCACGCAGCACCAACCAGACGCCTTCCGCGGCGTGCCGATGCGCGACCTGCTCGCCACCAGCACCGCCACCGAGTTGGCCTACTTGGCGCTCTTCGGAGAGCGCTCGACCCCGGAGAAGCTCTTCCCCCTCCAGGTGCTCCTGGGGCTCATCGTCTCGAACGGCGTGGGCACCATCTCAGCCCAGGGCTGCAAGGGCGCCGTGTCGGCCGACGGGCCCGAGACGCCCGAGCGGGTGCAGCTCAACAAGGGCATGACCGGCTTCCTCACCCACACCGGCTACGCCCACGGCGGCAATGGCTTCGAGGGCATTCAGTTCCTCATCGAGAACTTCAAAGGAAAGGACCTCGTGGACGCGGGAAGCCCGAAGCATGGGCTCGATCTCGGCAAGATGGCGGCGGACTTCGCCCTGGCGTTCAAGGCCGAGAAGGTCGCCCGCAAGGCCGTCGGCTCCGACATGAAGAACATTCCCGGGGTGAACCACCCGGTCTTCACCGGGCAGCTCGTGAACAAGGACCCCCGCGAGGTGTACATCGCCCAGCTCTTCAAGGAACTCGGCCAGACCAATGTGTTCCATGAGTTCTACAGCGCCGTCGTGCAGGCCCTGTACGACAACGGGGTGACGGCGAACGTCTTCTGCGTCAACATCGACGCCGTCATCGCGGCGATTCTCTTGAAGCTGTCGTGGCCCCGGTTCCGCTCCGGTGCCTTCTCGGGCAGCTCGCTGGAGACCGCTGCCTTCACCGCGTTTCTCTTCGGCCGCATGGTCGGCTGCTCCGGCGAAATAGACGACCACATCAACCGGGGTTGGAATATGGATACGCGCACTCCAGCGTCACAGTGCAGCTTCGTGTCTTAACTCTCCCCTCACGAGGAAAAACCGATGGCGAAAATCAAGGTAGCGAAACCGGTTGTCGAGCTCGACGGCGACGAGATGACTCGCATCATCTGGAAGCTGATTCGCGAGAAGCTCATTCTCCCGTACCTCGACATCGACCTGAAGTACTTCGACCTTGGCATCGAGCACCGCGACGCCACGGGCGACCAGGTGACGGTCGACGCGGCGAACGCCATCAAGCAGCACGGCGTGGGCGTCAAGTGCGCCACCATCACCCCCGACGANNCGCCCAACGGCACCATCCGCAACATCTTGGACGGCACCGTCTTTCGCGAGCCCATCATCTGTCAGAACGTGCCGCGCCTGGTGCCGGGCTGGACCCAGCCCATCGTCATCGGCCGTCACGCCTTCGGTGACCAGTACCGGGCGACGGACTTCCGCGTGCCCGGCCCCGGCAAGCTGAAGATGACCTTCACCCCCGACGGTGGCGGCGCGCCGACCGAGTACGAGGTCTTCGCCTTCCCCGGCAGCGGCGTGGCGATGGGCATGTACAACCTCGACGACTCCATCAAGGGGTTCGCCCGGGCCTGCCTCAACTACGGCCTCGCCAAGAAGTGGCCCGTCTACCTCTCGACGAAGAACACCATTCTCAAGGCCTACGACGGCCGCTTCAAGGACCTGTTCCAAGACGTCTTCGAGCACGAGTTCAAGGCGAAGTTCGACGCCGCGGGCATCACCTACGAGCACCGCCTCATCGACGACATGGTGGCGGCGGCCCTCAAGTGGTCTGGCGCCTTCGTCTGGGCGTGCAAGAACTACGACGNNGGCTTCGGCTCGCTGGGCCTGATGACGTCGGTGCTGCTCAGCCCCGATGGAAAGACGGTCGAGGCCGAGGCGGCCCACGGCACCGTCACCCGCCACTACCGTGAGCACCAGAAGGGCAAGGAGACGTCGACCAACCCCATCGCCTCCATCTTCGCCTGGACGCGGGGCCTGTTCTACCGCGGGCAGTTCGACGGGACTCCCGACGTGCAGCGGTTCGCGTTGATTCTCGAGAAGGTGTGCGTCGAGACGGTCGAGGCCGGCCACATGACCAAGGACCTCGCCATTCTCATCGGGCCGAAGCAGCCGTACCTCTCGACCACCGCGTTCCTCGACAAGCTCGACGAGAACCTCCAGAAGGCGATGACCCGATGAGCGCCATTCTCGAGGCGTACCGAAAGCACGTCGCCGAGCGCGCCGCGCTGGGCATTCCTCCGCTCCCGCTGTCTGCCAAGCAGACCGAAGAGGTCGTGGCGCTGCTCAAGTCGCCCGGTGGCGAAGACGGCGCGATGCTGGTCGAGCTCTTCACCAACCGCGTGCCCGCCGGAGTCGACGACGCCGCCAAGGTGAAGGCCACCTTCCTCACCAAAGTCGCCAAGGGCCAGGAGCCCTGCGCCTTCATCTCGAAGACGAAGGCCACCGAGCTCCTCGGCACCATGCTGGGCGGCTTCAACGTGAAGCCCCTCATCGAGCTGTTGTCGGTGCCGGAGTGCTCGTCCTACGCCGCCAAGGGGTTGATGGGCACCTTGCTCATCTTCGACTTCTTCCCCGAGGTGAAGGCGCTGGCTGACAAGGGCAACGTGCACGCCCAGTCGGTGCTGCGCTCGTGGGCCGACGCCGACTGGTTCACCTCGCGGCCCGAGGTGCCCACGAGCCTCACCCTCACGGTGTTCAAGGTGTCGGGAGAGACGAACACCGACGACCTCTCTCCGGCGCCCGACGCGTGGAGCCGCCCTGACATCCCGCTGCACGCGCTGGCGATGCTGAAGAACGCGCGCCAGGGCATCGAGCCCGAGAAGCCAGGCAGCCGCAGGCCGGTGAAGCAGCTCGAGTCGCTCAAGGCCAAGGGCCACCTGGTGGCCTACGTGGGCGACGTGGTGGGCACCGGCAGCTCGCGAAAGTCGGCGACCAACTCGGTCCTCTGGTGGACCGGTGCCGACATTCCCTTCGTGCCCAACAAGCGCTTCGGCGGGGTGTGTCTGGGAACGAAGATTGCCCCCATCTTCTACAACACGCTGGAAGACGCGGGCGCGCTGCCCATCGAGGTCGACGTCTCGAGGATGGAGATGGGCGACACCGTCGAGCTGCGGCCCTACGAGGGCAAGGCGCTCAAGAACGGAGAAGTCATCGCGTCGTTCACCGTGAAGTCGGAGGTCGTCTTCGACGAGGTGCGCGCTGGCGGCCGCATTCCCCTCATCGTGGGGCGGGCACTGACGGCCAAGGCTCGGGAGGCCCTGGGGCTCAAGCCCTCGACGCTGTTCCGGCTCCCGGCCACGGTGGCGAGCTCGACCAAGGGCTTCACGCTGGCCCAGAAGATGGTGGGCCGGGCCTGTGGCTTGGCCGAGGGTCAGGGCGTACGCCCCGGCAGCTACTGCGAGCCGAAGATGACGACGGTGGGCTCGCAGGACACCACCGGGCCGATGACTCGAGACGAGCTGAAGGACCTGGCCTGTCTGGGCTTCTCGGCCGACCTGGTGATGCAGTCGTTCTGTCACACCGCGGCCTACCCCAAGTCGGTCGACGTGGAGACGCACCGCGATCTCCCCGGGTTCATCTCTACTCGGGGCGGCGTGGCGCTGAGGCCGGGTGACGGGGTCATTCACTCCTGGCTCAACCGGCTCCTGTTGCCCGACACGGTGGGCACCGGCGGCGACTCGCACACGCGCTTCCCCATCGGAATCTCGTTCCCCGCAGGTTCGGGCCTGGTGGCCTTCGCCGCCGCGACGGGCGTGATGCCCCTCGACATGCCGGAGAGCGTGCTGGT
>PMBV01000527.1 GCA_003153055.1 Myxococcales bacterium | reverse complement strand
CAAGCGTGGGCTGCGCGATCGCTTCGAGCTCACGTTCTTCGCTCCGATGCCGAGCCCCGGTGAGCGAATGGGGAAGAAGGCGGTGGGCGCGCTCATGGGAATGTTCGAGCGGCTTGGCGTCGCGACGCGCTTCGGGACGAAGATCGCCGCCTTCGAGAAGGGCGGAGTCCTCTTCGACGACGGCTCGCGCTTGGAGAGCGACCTCGTCGTCTTCCTCCCCGGTGGTGCTGGACACCCCGTGGTGAAGGAGTCTGATCTCCCGCTGAACGAGGCCGGCTTCGTGCGCATCGACGAGGAGTGCGCCGTGCCCGGCTTCCCTGGCGTGTGGGCGATCGGCGACGCGGCCGCGCTGCAGGGGCCCGACTGGAGGGCGAAGCAGGGCCACCTCGCCGAGGTGATGGCGCGGATCGCGGCGGCCAACATCGCGGCGGTGGTGGCCGGCCGCGCGGACCGGAAGAGCTACCTGCCCGAGCTGAGCATCACCTGCCTGCTCGATATGGGGAACGGCGCCGCCTACGTGCACCGCGATCGCGCGACGGAGAAGATGGTCCCGCTTCCCGTGGTGGGCCACTGGCTGAAGAAGGGGTGGGGCGCCTACTACAAGGCGTCGAAGCGCAAGCAGGTGCCCCGGCTGCCGGGGATGTGACAGTCGAAGGTGGCCTCAATCTAGAAGGGACCAATCACGGCGTTGGAACCCGCGGCCCGCTCCTGGTCCGCGGCGAGCTGGGTGCGGGCCTGGGCCGCCCAGACGGGGTTGCTGGAGCGGGCGTAGTCGGCGAGAGACACCGGAGGAATGCCGGCGAGGCCGCCGGGTACTCCTCCGGGAGGTACCGTGTCGATGACGTCCTGGAGCCTGAAGGGCGCTCCGTTGAACGCTCCGTTGGAGAATCCTGCCCGGTCGAAGACGTAGCCTTGGGCCGAGATGTTGGCCTGGGCGGTCGCTTCGTAGCTCGCGGCGAGGTCGCCCCCGGACCACTTGGTGCCGTAGTTGGTGTTGACGTAGGTGGCGATGGAGTCAGGCGAGTACCCGAAGAGGCGGGCCTGGGTGTATGCGGCCTGGTATTGGCCTGAGTCGATCATCGACTTCACCTCGGAGAGCTGGTGGCCGCGCATGGTGAAGCGCGCATCGAAGTCGGCCCACGACATTGCTGTCACTGAGGTCGTCGGAGGCGCAGCGGGCATCGGCCCAATCACGGCCCCGCCGCCGCTGGGCGTCGGTCCAACGACCGCTCCTGCACCAGAGGGAAGCGGTCCGATCACGGCCCCGGTACCAGAGGAGGGCGTCGGTCCGATCACGGCTCCACCGCCGCGCGGCGTCGGTCCAACTACCGCCCCCGCGCCGGAGGGAAGCGGTCCGACTACGGCGCCGCCGCGCGGCGTCGGTCCAACCACGGCCCCCGCGCTCGAGGACGGCGTCGGCCCAACAACAGCGCCGGAGGTGCCGCGGCCCGGGGGGAGTCCGGACCCGGCCGCGCAGGAGAGCCGCTGCCGAGCGATGAGCGCCGCCAGGTCGCGGAGGAGGGTCTGCGCCTGAGCCGAGGTGGAAGGAGCGCTGCCCTGACCGCGCGGTTCTGGCTTCTGGAAGAGGTTGGCTCCGCCGGTCGCCTGCCGCTGGCGGGCGATGAGGGCCCCAAGGGTCGTGAGCGCCCGAGCCAGGGCGTTCTCACCGTGGTGCGAGGCGTCGAATGACGACTCGACGGCCCGGCCGCGGACAGAATGCGTAGAAGAACGGTGGTGGATGGCGGGGCCGACCTGGGGCGAGCTTCTGAGTTTCATGGCGATGGATCTCCGTGAGGACTCTGCCGCCCATTATCCGCGGTGCCGCGACGGAGTTGCGTTGAGCCCTTGGCTCACTTCAACGATGAGATGTCCCCGTGGTCACGGTGTCCCAGCGTCACGGGCTCTCGACTAAAGAATTCAGTTCGAGTTCGCCGGCCTCCGCCGGTACTGAAGCTCGCTCAGCACGTCGAAGAGCTGCGAGCGAAACACAGGCTTCTCGACGATGGCGTCGATCCCCTCGGCGCGGCCTGCCTTCACCACGCGCTCGTGTCCGAAGCTCGTCGCCATCATCACCACCGTCGGCCCTCCCCAGGCACCCATGAGCGCACGTGCCCGTCGGGCGAAGTCGAGCCCGTCCATGCCCGGCATCCGGCAGTCGACGAGCAAGAGCTCGAACGGGCGTCCGGCCCGGCCCGCTTCCTCCATGGCGTGGAGCCCCCTCGGGCCCGACCGCGCGACTGTCACCTCGAAGGACCAGGACTCGAGCAGGGCCGAGATGGCTCGCCGCGAGGTGTCTCGATCATCCACCACGAGGGTCCTCAGCGGGCCGAGCTCCTTCAAGGCATGGAGCCCCGAGCGGCCCACGGCCGGGGGGAGAGGAAGGAAGACGCGAAGGGTGCACCTTCCACCGTCCCCGCTCTCGACGCCGATCTCCCCATTCATGAGGCGCACCAGCCGACCGCTCAGCGCCAGCCCGAGGTCCTCGCCGGCCGCGGTCAGGGGCGCGGCCTCGCCGGAGAGCCCCAGGAGCCGCTCGATCTCTCCTCGCGCCACCTTCATCGCAGACCCGGAGACGGTCAGAAGGAGGCCCGCGCCTCCGACGGCCCGCTCGACGACGACGCGGACCTCCCCGCTCGCCGAGTGAGCAACGGCATGACCCACCAGGTTGTCGATGAGATGACCCACCCGCGATGGATCGCCACGCACCCTGAGGGGTGTCTCGGGAGCCACCTCGAAGACGAGCTCGCTCCCCATCTCCTCCGCCCGAGGGCCGCAGCGCGCCGCGGTGTCGCGGAGCACCTCCTCCAAGGTGAAGTCGGCCTCCTCGAGCTCGAGCTCGCCCGCCTCGATCCGCGAGTAGTCGAGGAGGTCGGAGGCGATGTTCGTCGCCGCCTTCGACGCGAGGCGGATCCGCTCGAGGTACCGTCGCTGCGCCTCACCGAGCTCGCTGTCGAGGACGAGCTCGGTCAGCCCGGCCACCGTGGCCAGCGGCGCGCGAAGCTCGGCGCTCGCGTGGGTGAGGAAGGCGCTCTTGGAATGGCTCACCTCGTCGGCGGCTCGCTTCGCCCGCGCGAGCTCCTCCTCGCGCTCCCGGTCCTGGGTGATGTCTTTGTTGATGCCGATGACGCGCACGGGCTTGCCTTCTCGATCGCGCTCGACGACGGCGGCCGCGTGGATGAGCCGCAGCGCCCCCCCGGGGAGCACGATGCGGAAGTCGAAGGTGAAGGGCGCGTCCCCCTGGATGCCGCGGGCGAGCTCGGCGGTGGCCCGGGCGAGATCCTCCGGGTGGCAGCGGTCTCTCCAGGTGTCTTGGTTCAGCAGCGCCCCCCGGCTCGTCGTCGGCACCTGGAAGAGCTCGAACATCTGGTCGTCCCAGTGCAGGGTGCCGTCGGTGAGCTCCTGCACCCAGACGCCGATCTCGGCCACGCCGGTCGCTCGCTGAAGCTGGCGGCGAGCCTGCGAGAGCGCCTCGGCCTTCAGGTGCGCCTCGGTCGCGTCGACGAGGAGCACGAGGAGGTGCGGCTGGCCGCCCAGAAAGACCCGCACCAGCTGCTGCTCGGCCCAGACGTCACGGTCCGAGGCAGTGACGAAGTGGGCCGGGCGCTGGCTCGGCCACCCGGTGCCCAGCGTGGAGAGGGCCAGCTCGACCAGCCCGGACTTCTTCCACGACTCGCTCTTCCGGAAGTTCTCCGCGCCCAGCTGCTCGCGGCTCGAGCCCACCATGCGGGCGAAGGCCTCGTTCACCACGAGGCAGGTGCCGTCGGCGCGGTAGACGGCGAGACCGACCGAAGCCTTGAGCACGACTGTCTCGTGGAAGGTCCTCTCGGCGACGAGCGCCTCCTCGAGGCGCTTTTGCTCCGTGAGATCGCGAAGGCTGCCGGCGATCTGCGCCGTCGTCCCCGCAGCGTCCTTGAGGGGAACCATCGAGCAGAGGATTCTCGTGGCCGGCCCCAGCCTCAGCGAGGCTTCCTCGTGCAGCGTCGTCCCCGCGCGCGCGCAACGCGCCATCACCGCCGTGAGGTCCGTCGTGCCGGTCTCCTCAGTGGTCTTCCCGATGAGCTCCGCTCGCGAGATGCCTGCGAGCCGCTCGAAGGCGCGGTTGACGTCGAGGTAGCGGAACCCCCCAGCTGCGTCCGGCTTGCAGAGGAACATCGCGTCAAGCGAGCTGTCGAAGAGCTGCTGCTGGCGCGCCTTCTGCAAGGTCAAGTCGAGCCGGTGCTGCTGATTGGCTCGAGCGAGCTCGCGGTACGGCCTTTCGAAGCGGGGGACGAGCACGTCGCGATAGACGAAGAAGAAGCCCATCGCCTCGAGGAGGCCCCCGGCGACAGCCCAGGCGTCGACCGGCGGTTGAGCGCGCAACGACGGCAGCGCTCCCCCCAGGCAGGCAGCGAACGCCCGGAGCGACAGGCCCGGCTTCGGGAGCCACGGTGTCGCGAGGAAGGCGATGATGGCGAGACTCGCGGCGAGCACGGCGAGCCCCCGCCTGAACTCGAAGGTGCCGGACAACAGCAGCACGAAGGTCATCAGCGCCAAAGCACTTGCGACTCCGACACTGGAGAGCAACTGCCCTCCCCGGTCCCTTTCGGTCAGCGCCATCTTTGCTTCGACGGCCTTGCACGCTGTGGGCCCTCATCCTCACTGGTCGGGCTGCCGCGTTACCGAGGGGTTGCGCTACCCCGGGAGAGTCGAGGTCAACCCGGGGGGTTGGTAGAGCCCCTCCTCGAGGGGCGGAAGGCCGTCACTCCTTGAACTTGAACTTCTCGTGGCACGTCTTGCAGGCCTTGCCGACCTTCTCGTACTGGGCCTTCGTCGCGGCCGGATCGCCGGCGGCGGCCACCTTGGCGAGCTCGCTGGCCTCCTGGCTGAACGCGATGGCGACCTTCTTGACCTCCTCTGCGTCGGTGAAGAGGGCCGGCTTCACCTTCGTCTCGTGCCAGCCGCTCCCCTTGTCGGTGCCGGGCGCGTAGAGGGCGCCCATGCCCGAGTTGGCGATGGCTGCGATGACGTTGGCGGCCGAGGTGACTTCATTCTTGTCGTACGTCGCCGGAGCCTCGACCTGCGTCTTGATGCGGCCCATGTTCCAGGCCATGAAGGTGTAGCCCGACTGGCGGAACTTGATGAGGTGCTCGGGCTTCATCTCCATGGCCAGGGCCGACACCGCGACGATGCCGGCCAAGAGGACGACGAGGAACTTGGTTTTCACGAGATGGACTCCTGTTGCAGGTTGAAGGGGACATCGACGGCGAAGGAGAGGGGACACCTACCACGCTGGTTGGGGCGGAGCCGAGGGAACCGGTGGCGGGGCGAGGTGGCGGGTGAGCTGTCCGCTCCCCACGCTCCAGGCGAGCATCGCAGCGACGGCGAGCGCCACGAGGAACCGCAGCGCGCCCCCGCCCTCGCTCGAGCGCGCCAGCTCGGACGGCGCCAGCTTCGAGCCCGTCACCATGGGCAAGACGAGGCTCTGTCGGCCGACCCAGGTGTGGAAGGCGATGGCGGCGAGATGCAGCGCGACGAGCGACAGCAAGATGATGAAGACGACCTCGTGGAGCCACGTCGCGCGGTTGCTCGTCTCGCCGCTCACCAGGGAAGCGAGCGGGCCCTCGAAGGCGATCTCGTCGTTGGAGAACAGCCCGGTGACGGCCTGCGCCGCGGTGCTCGCGAGGATGGCGAGCATCGCCAGCGCGCCCAGTGGGTTATGGCCAAGGCCTCGCCATGCCCCCCTCGAGTACGCGCGCAGCCTCGCGGGAGAGGGAAAGAACTCGGTGAAGCGCGCGTGGGTCGAGCCCAGGACGCCCCAGAGGAGCCGAAAGAGGACGAGGGCGAGGATCGCCACGCCGGCGCGGGCATGCCACTCGAGCCAGCCGGCCCCGAGGTAACCGGAGATCGCCGCGAAGGCGGTGGTCGCCACGAGGAGCCAGTGGAACAGCCGCAGGGGCAGGTCCCACACGGAGACAGTCGTCACGGGGGAGGGCGCGACAGAGTCCATCGGGCCGATGTTACCGGGTGTCCGTTTCCAGCGTCACGTTTCCGTACAGGTCGTCCACCGAGAAGCGCAGCGCCGGCGTTTCGAGCTGGACGACTTCACCGGGTCTCAGGTCCCTCTCGTCCCAGCCGTCGACTGTGCGCGCGATGACGGTCACCCGAGGGGTGCGATGAGAGACGAAGAGAACCGCCCGTAACCCAGGAATCTGCTTGTAGTGGCTGAGCTTGTCGCCTCGGTCGTAGTCTTCGGTGGATGCGCTGGTGACTTCGACGAGGATCGCCGGATTGGTGATGGCGTCCTTGTCGATGGGCGAGCGCTGCGGCAGCCCGCAGACGACCGAGGCGTCCGGGAACGTCGAGAGATCCGAGGTTTCGATGCGCACCTTCAGGTCCGAAGAGAAGACCGTGCACGAGGCGGGGAGCGCCTGCCGGAGCGCATACATGGCCGAGGCGCCCAGGGCGGCGTGGGCCACGGTCCCTCCTGCCATCGCGTAGATGATCCCGTCGCAGTACTCGAGCTTGAGGTCGGTCTCGGCCAGCAACCTCAGGTACTGCTCGTAGGAGTAGTGAGGTCTCTTCGCCGTCGTCACTCGGGCGAGCTTATCGCACGGCGGGGCCAGGCGTTCGTCAGCGACCAAGCGACTCAGCGCCGTCGGGCGAGGCGACGGAGAGTCCGGTTGCGAGCTCGCGCCAGCTCGAGATGGCCTCGAGCTCTTCGCTCGAGACGGGATGCCAGGTGGTGGGCCGCCACGGCGCGGACTTGTCGACCGCTGGGAGTTCGCGCCGGAAGAGCGCGCGGTCCGGGTCATGCGTCTTCAGGAAGACGTGCGCCTCCCCCTCGGGGTTCCGCCGGACGAATTCCTTGGCGAGGTATTTCGCCAGCGGCGCGACCGCCCATGCGTCCTTGTACAGCTCGAGCCGCGACAGCGCCCTGCCCGCGCGCGTGGCGTCGACCGTCGTGTACCCCTTGAGCTGGGCATACGTGGCCACGTCATAGCCGCCGACCCACAGGGCCATCGGGCCGTGGCCTGCCTCGACACGAAGCAGATGGCCTAACCCCTGGGCCACCTGCTCGAAGGGGCCATTGTGCACCAACGGGTGGGGCCCCGAGCCGCTGAGCCGATGCGCGCGGATCTGGGCGTTCATCTCCTCCTGCAGCTTCACTCCGTGCAGCAGCTGTCGCCACACGCTGCTGGCGGCTAGTTCGCTCAGGCCGAAAGCACGCAGCGACCAGTGGAAGGCGAGCCATTCAGGGTGTGCCTCTGGCGCCTCGAGGTAGTGCATCTGAGGGGCGCTGGGGCTCGGCTGACCGGACTTCAGTGTCGTCACGATCGCCGGCTCGGGCGGCTCCACCTGGAGCCGGTGCCTTCTGCGAGCTGAGAGACTCTCTTCTTTTCGCGGGGGATTTCGGAAACCTGAATACATCTCGCGTGCCTATGCCTCGGACGACCCACTCCGACGACATAGAGACCCGTCGGTCTCCTTCCCGGTCACTCGAGCTCGAAGGCGTGCACCTCATTGACGTTGCTGTAGTAGAGCCGCGAGCCGGCCACCGAGACGTTGCTCCGGGGGTAGATCTGGTTGCCTTCACCTGGGGCCGCGCCGCTGTAGATCATCGCCGGGACAGGGGCGACCGAGATGACGACAGGGCTCATGGGTGAGTGGACNNTCCCTTGATGATCCGCCGCGAAGAGGTAGCTGCCATACACCGCCACCGAATCGAGGCCGACCGTGCCCAGGCTCAGTGAGGTCGACGCCGGTGTCACGGGCAACGTCGCCGGAGGGTCCTGCATGACTTCCTTCACGTCCACCACGGTCAGGCCCGCGCCCGTCGCCGCGTAGAGCCATCCGCCGCGGATGGTCGCCTGTCGCACGGCCGTCATGAGGGGGAACGACGCCAGCACGCTGACGGCATTGCTCCCCGGGTCGTCGTCGAGCAAGTCGCGCAGGTCGACGATGTAGAGGCCCGGGCTCGGTTGAGTCGGGAGCGGGTAGACCAACTTGGCGTCCTCCACCCCGACGACGGCTCGCCCGTTGGTGAGCGACACGGTTACCCAGAGCGTGGCCGCAGGCACGAAGCTGGCGACGTGGTACGCCCCTCGGGTCGCCGACGCGGGACTGAAGGTGGCGATGCCTTGGCGGTTGCGGAGCGCACGCGCGTCGAAGACCTCGAGCCACACGCCGTCGGCCCTCACCTCGGCCGCCACGAGGAGGTTCCCGTGGGCTCTGACGCCGGTGATGCGGGTGCCCGCCGTCTGGTGGGGAATCAAGAGCGCGTCCCCCGCCGCCATGTGGGTCGCGCTGTCTCGGTCGTTCACCTTCTCGAGGTTCGCCACCAGGAAGCCACCGGCCCCCTGCGCGGTCACCAGCGTCGAGTCGAAGCGCGTTTGATCGTACAGGAAGAACTTGGAGCCGATTGCCCCTGGGAGCGTCACGGTGTCGACGAGACCAAAGGTCCCGGAGTGGAGATCATGCACCGCGCCGTTCCCGGTGTAGAGGAAGCCGCCGGTCACGTCGCTGAACGGAGCGCCGACGGCCGCCGAGCCCACCTCGTGGAGGGTCCGCGGGGTCGCCACCTCGAGAATCTGGAGCTCGCCGCTGCCACCGGCCAGGAGGTGGTTTCCGTAGGTCTTCAGCGCCGTGAAGTACGCGGAGCTGTACAGCCCGTAGCTCGTCGGCGCGGGGCTGGTGATGTTCGACAGGTCGATGGATCTCACCTCGTCACCCTCGGCCGCGAAGAGCTGATGGCCCGCGACCTCGAGGGCGGTCCCGCTCGACGCGCTGTAGGACACCAGCTGATCGCTGGCGAGGAGGCCGGGGCCTGCGGTGGTGCTTTCCCACAGCCCTTTGAGCCTGAAGACGTTGAAGGCCCCATAGGTGCCCATGTAGAGGTAGTTGCCGCTGGTGAGGGGCTTGAAGGTGCCCTGGCCCACGTAGGCCTGCAACTCCGACGCGTAGCTGATGAAGTTGGCGGCGCTCCCGAACGTCGGGGTGCCGGTGAGCGCCGAGCTGATCATGGTCCCCGCGTTGCCGCCTCCGTTTCGGGTGAGCTGCACGAGCCGATCTCGCGACACGCCCATCGCCCCGGCCCAGCGGCCGATGTTCCCACTCGCCGTCGATGTCCCGATGATGTTGGCGGCGAGGCTCGGCAGCGTGCTGGCGTTCAAGTCGAAGAGGCTCGCCAGGTTGACGGCCGTGATGGTCGGGTCGCCGCCCACGAAGAGCCGATCGCCCACCAGGGCGAGCTGCTGCACGAGGTTCAATGGCGGGCCGTACCCGGAGAAGTCGAGGGTCGTCAGGAGCGAAGGGCTCGAGGGAATGCGCAGCGAGTAGAGGCGCACCTTGGAGCCCGAAACGAAGAAGAGGGTGTCTCCGTCGACGAGCACGTCGACGTCGCCCGCCTGGAAAGGGGCATACGCGCTGCACAGGATGCTGTCCCCATAGGCGGACGGGCCCCAGACGACGCTCGGCTGGGCGGGCGCCAAGTTGATGTGCCCTGCCGAGATGGCCGGGGCGAACGAGGAGAGGTCCACCACCACGAGCGAGGAGGACGCGCCGGACACGGCTCCACTACTCGAGCAGATGACGTTGGTTTCGGTGGCGAGGTAGGCGTACTGGCCGCTCAGCGCGATGGCCTTGACCGAGCCGCCCACGCCGAGCGAGAGCTTCGCCACCTGGTTGGGGGAGACGATGTTGGGCGCGACCAGCACTTGCCGAGCAGGGAGGTCCGTCGGGTGCGAGCCCGGCGCGGGGCTCTCGTTACCCGCCTGGTCGATGGCCGTCACCGTGGCGTAGAGCGTCGAGCTGTTGAT
>PMBV01000069.1 GCA_003153055.1 Myxococcales bacterium | reverse complement strand
TGGCCGCCCCGTTGTCGTTGGTGCGGTATCAGCTGGTACTCGTGTATGGTGCCCCGAGAATGAGGTCCTCTCTGCGTTTCCCCGCCTTTCTGTGCGCGATGCTGCTCGCCTCGGCATGCTCGGTCGAGCTCCAGCACGATCTGAGCGAAGACGACGCCAACGACATCTACGTCGTCCTCCAGAAGCACAGCATCGACGCCCAGAAGCTGAAGGAGGGCGAAGGCAAAGACGCGCGCTACGTCATCTCGGTGCCCAAGGGCCACGTGGCCAGCGCGGCCGAGGTGCTGCGCGAGTACTCGCTGCCCCGGCCCAAGGCCTCGGGCCTCGGCATCTTCGCCCAGACGAAGGGCATGATCCCCACTCAGGTCGAGGAGCGGGCGATGTTCATGGAGGCCGTCGGCGGCGAGGTCTCCAACGCGCTCAACCGGATTCCCGGGGTGCTCGAGGCTCGGACCTTGGTGATGATTCCCGAGGTGAATGATCTCACCCAGCCCGACAAGAAGCCGCTCCCCTCGGCGTCGGTGCTCGTGAAGTACATGACCGTCGATGGCAAGGTGCCGGTGTCGATCGAAGAGGTGCAGGCCTTCGTCGCCAACTCCGTGTCGGAGCTCAAGAGAGAGAACGTCAAGGTGCTGATGACCGAGGCGAAGTTCGTCAGCAAGGCGGCGGACGAGCGGCAGTTCGTCTTGGTGTTCGGCATCAAGGCCCACCAAGAAAGCGCCACGCCGCTCAAGTACATCTTCGGTGCCTTCCCCGTGCTCTTCACGGTGATTGGCGTGCTGCTCTTTTTCAGCCTTCGCAAGCCCAGTGGAGGTCGGACCCCTCCGCGGGCGAAGACCCAAGACGGGTGAGCTGGGCTGCTTCGCGGGGGTAACGGGTGGAGCAGTTCTTCACGTCGCTGACCAAGCGGCAGACCATGCTCTTGCTGACCTCGCTGTCCTTCAACAGCTCGGAGGCGGTGTCGGCGTACGAGCACCTCCCGGTCGACGAAGAGGAGCTCTTGAGGCACCGCGCCCTCGCCCTGCTCGAGGTGCCCAAGGAGCGACGAATCCCCGCGCTGGTTGGCGAAATCAAGCGCCTGGTGACCCAGCGTCGGCGCCAGCTCGGGTCGGCTGACCCCCAGCGGCTGGCGGCGGTGCTGAAGAACGAGCGACCCGCGATGACCGAGGTGGTGCTGCGTGCGCTCCCGGTGGATCTCGCCGAGGCCGTGCGGGTCGAGCTGGGCAACCCCGTGCGAACCGCGCTCGTTCGCGAGGTGAAGCCCGAGGTGCTCTCCATCATCCGGTGGAAGCTCGAAGACGCGCTCCGGCAAGGGGCCCCGCACATCGGCGGCTTTCGCTTCACCGATCTGCTCACGCTCCAGCAGCGCGAGCTGTTGGCCGTGGCCGATCGCATGGGGGCCCGGGTGCTCGCCACCGCGGTGGCCGGGCTGCCCGAGGCCGAACGCCAAGAACTGTTCGGCAAGCTGCCGCCCGATCAACGCGCCCTGGCGCATCGCGCCGCCGAGGCAGGCGTCGCCCGGCGACTCAGCGAGCGAGATGCGCGCCTGGTGCTCGAGATGCATGGGTCCATCGAGAACCCCTCGGTGGGCATGCGCAGCGCAGGCATTCAGCGGATCGCCCGGGCCTGCCTTGCCCAGTCACCGGAGTTCGCGCAGCGCCTGGTCGAGCGGCACCAGGGCGAGCTCGGGCGGCTGCTCCAGCGGTGGGTTCGCGAGGAGCGCCCCAAGGCCGTCAAGGGCGACGGCGGCCGGCTCGACATCGTCGAGCAGCTCGAGCGGCTGGCCCAGAAGGGCATCGTCGATCGGCCGATGCGCCTGCCGCCCCCGATGCGGACGCCTCCTGCAATGGCCCCCGCGCCTGCTGTACCGGCGGCCATGCGGCCCAGAGCCATGCTCCCGCCTTCGAATGAGTCCCTCGTCGCCGAGCGGCCTGCTGCCCGCTCGCTGCAGCCACTGCCGACCAGGCGCAGCACTGGGAAGAGTTCGCCGCCCCAGGCCCCTCAGGTGGCCTCCCCGGTGGCGCCTCGGCCACCCACCATCTCCATCCCGGTTCGAAAGCCGCCACTCCCGGCCTTCCCGGGCGGCCCGCCGCGCCCGAACGAGTCTGGGCGGGTGCTGCGTGACGGCAAGCCACTCGACTGGAAGGGAGGAGACCCCGCCGACACCTTGCCTCCCGGCGCCGATACAGGCGCGGCGCACGAGGCTCCCAAGCGTCGCGAGCGCTCTGGTTCTGGGCGGTCACCAGTGGTGAAGGGGCGTGGACCCACCGGCGGTTCGCGCTAGAGTGCCCCGCACACATGAGTGAAGACCCGCGCGACGGGCGCCCCGGTACGGGGGTGTCCAACCGCGTCATCGGCAAGGTGATCAAGGGCGATGTCGAGTCGCCTTCGCCAGACAAGCCCGTGCTCCCGCCCCCTCCCAGGCGGGCGAGCGTGCTCAACGCCGAGGAATTCGACGCCCACAAGCGCGCTCGGCTCATCGTCGTCGAGGCCGAGAAGCGCGCCGAGGAGATCAAGGCTGAGGCCCTGCGCTTTCGCGACGAGGTCTTCGTCAAGGCCCGAGAAGAGGCCAAGGCCGACGTGCAGGCCTGGGCGGCCGAAGAGCTGGCCAGAGCCAAGATGCAGGCTGGGCAGCTCCTCGCCAACGCCCAGACCGACGCCCTCGAGCTGGCCCTCAAGATGGCGGCGAAGATCATCGGGAGAGATCTCGAGCGCGACCCGGCGCTGGTGGCGGATATCTCCGCGACCGCGCTGGAGTCGGCCCGCAGCGCCAAGGCGATGATCCTTCGGGTGCACCCCGATGACGGCAAGCTGCTCCGCGAAAAGCGGCCTCGGCTGATGGAGCTCATCGGGCGCGCCGTCGACTTGTCCATCCGTGACGACGCCGACATCGAGCCCGGGGGCTGCGTCATTCAGACCGAGTTCGGCGTCATCGACGGCCAGATTCGCACCCAGTTCGAGATGCTCCGCAACGTCTTGATGCCAGCCGACGCGAAGAGAGAAGTGAAGTGAGGGGCTGCCCGTGGCGATGGACCTGAAGCGCTACTCGGACCTCCTCAAGACCGCCCAGTTGGTGCGGGTGCGGGGCCGAGTGGTCGAGCTGACCGGCTTGGTCATCAAGGCGTCGGTGCCCAACGTGAGAATGGGCGAGGTGTGCCTCATTCGCCGCGGCCAGGCCGAGGTGCGCTCCGAGGTGGTGGGTTTTCAGGGCGACACGGTGATGCTCATGCCGCTGGGTGAGCTGTCGGGCATCGGCCCTGACAGCGAGGTCATTCCCACCGGTCGGCCGCTGACCATCAGGGTCGGTGACGGGCTGTTGGGGCGCGTCTTGAACGGCCTGGGCGAGCCCATCGACGGCAAGCCCCTGCCGACCCAGGGCATGGCCGACTGGGCCGTCGACCGAGACTGCCCCGACCCTTTCAAGCGCCAGCGCATCACCCGGCCGCTCCCGCTGGGGGTTCGCTGCATCGACGGCCTCCTGACCGTGGGAGAAGGCCAGCGCATCGGCTTGTTCGCCGGCTCGGGCGTCGGGAAGTCGACGCTCATGGGGCAGATCGCCCGGAACACGGCCGCCGAGATGTCGGTCATCGCGCTCATCGGCGAGCGTGGTCGCGAGGTGCTGGAGTTCATCGAGGACGCCTTGGGCGAGGAGGGCATGAAGCGCTCCGTGGTGGTGTGCGCCACCAGCGACCAGCCTTCGTTGGTGCGCCTCAGGGCCGGCTTCGTGGCGACCGCCATCGCGGAGTACTTCCGCGAGCGTGGGGGCAATGTGCTGTTCATGCTCGACACGGTGACCCGCTTGGCCCGTGCCCAGCGCGAGATCGGTCTGGCCATCGGCGAGCCCCCCGCCCGGCAAGGCTACCCGCCCTCGGTCTTCTCGATGCTCCCCCGCATGCTGGAGCGCACTGGCAACTCCGAGAAGGGCAAGTGCACCGCGCTGTACACCGTGCTGGTGGCCGGCGGCGACATGGAGGAGCCGATCGCCGACGAGGTCCGCGGTATTCTCGACGGTCACTTCATCTTGAACCGGGCCATCGGAGAGCGGAACCAGTGGCCCGCGATGGACGTGCTGGCCTCTCTGTCTCGGGTGATGAGTCAGATCGCCTCGAAGGACCACAAGAAGGCGGCCGGCAAGCTACGGGAGACGCTGTCGACGTACGAGAAGCAGCGCGACTTGATTCTCCTCGGCGCCTATCAATACGGCACTGACCCTCGCACTGACTATGCCATCGACAAGTACGATCAGATCATCGGCTACCTGAAGCAGGACACGCACGACTCCACGCCCTTCGACGAGACGATCCAGCGGCTGGTCGACCTGTTCGCCGATGCCACCAACTGACGGACGGCAGGGAAAAGACCGTGGTTCCGCTGCGCATCTGGCTGGCCTGAGGTGTAAGATCCACCGCCGACGTCAGCCATGCCTCCCTATCGCCTCCAAGCGCTGCTCGAGATTCGCACCAAGGCCGAGGACGAGGCCAAAGAGGCGTTTTCACACGCGGTGAAGGCCTCCGAGCGAGAGAAGAAGAAGCTCGCCGAGCTCAGTGTGGCCCTCGAGCGGCGCATTGCGGAGCGCAAGGCCAAGGCCCAGGCCTTCATGGAAGAGATGACCCGGAAGGGCGGGGGCATCACCTCCTTCCAGCAGATGCAGCGCTTCGAGAGTCGGCTCAAAGACGAGGAGGCCCAGGCCGAGCTCGAGATCGAGCACCAGAAAGACGTCCTCTCCGAGGCCGAGAAGGTGGTCGAGCAGCGGCGGGTCGAGATGGCCGAGGCGGCGATGGCCAAGAAGGCCATCGAGAAGCACCAAGACACCTGGAAGAAGCAGGTGCGCTTCGAGCAGCAGCAGCGCGAAGAGATGAACCAAGAAGAGATCGGCAACGCGCTCCACCTTCAGCGGAGCCGGGCGGAGAAGAAGCCATGAGCCGAGTCGAAGATGACCGGGAGGCGGCCCGGGTCGAAGCACGACAGGTCGAGCAGCGACGCCTCGACGACGCGCAGCGCACCAAGAAGGCGACCGAAAACGCCAAGTTCTCGCGCTTGGTGGGCGAGCAGAAGCAGGCCGCCCAGGTGCACCAGCAGCGCTCAGCGGCCAAGAGCGCCATCGAGCACCTGCTCGAGACGGCCGAGACCACCGACGCCGAGGGCGTGCTCCTGGGCGACCGGGTCGAGCACGGCGAGCACCTCGATCGCCTGGCTCGGTCAGCGCGGGGCCAGTCCGCGCTGGGTGACGCTACCCAGGGCCGCTCCCGTGACGAGGGCGCGCAGGCAGACGGGCGCCAGCGAGCGAGCACCCGAGGGAGCGCCGCCGCCGCCGCGGGGCAACAGGCCGATCATTCCAGCTCGAGCCGGAGCGCGGAGGGTCGCCGAGCCGACGCCCGCACTGGTCGCGACAGGGCCGAGCAGCGGCGGGCCGACGCCGACGCCTCCAGCTCGAGGCGCGCGCCGGTGGGCAAGGTCGGAGGCAAGGAGAGCGAGCTCAAGGCCGACACCGAAAACGGAGGACAGCAGGGCCAGGGCGGAAAAGACCCCAAGGATGCCTCCGCGATGGGGGCCAGCCTGCGCTTCAACCCAGCGCTCATGGCGCCGGTGCCGGTGGCTCAGCAGAAGTCGACCAGCGGCTCCGAGCGGCTGCGCAAGGTCGCCAACGAGCTGGCCCAGAAGATCGTCGAGCGGGTGCGCGTCGGCACCAACGCCATGGGGCGCGCCGAGTTCCAGGTCGACCTGAGGCAAGACGTGCTGGCGGGCTTGTCGGTCAAGGTCTCGGCCCAGAACGGGAAGATCCGGGCGGTCTTCTCGGGCTCCGACAAGGAGGTGCTCAAGCTCGTCGAGCAGCAGGTCGAGGTGCTCAAGGGTGCCCTGGCGGGCCGCGGGCTGACCCTGGAAGACGTGAAGATCGAGGTTCGAGCGTGAAGCCACGGCTCACTCGCGCGACCGAGCACACGGTCATGATCGCCACGCCGAGCTTCACCAAAGGCGTTGGGCGCGGGTGGAAGCCCTTTCGCTTCTCGGGCCTCGAGAAGGTGAGCAAGCGCCAGGAGCGCCTCCTCAGGAACCTCGAGTGGCTGCTCCCCAACGTGCCCACCACCGGCGAGGTGTCGAGCGAGGTGAAGCGCCAGCTCCACGACATGCTCGAAGAAGAGGTGACGCTCGAGACCGAGCTCATTCACGTCGTGCCGCTCCCCAAGCTCCGACAGTACGTGGGCGAGCCGACGTTCCTCGCGGTGCTCGCGGCCCAGCCCAACAAGACGCGGGCGCTCCTCGAGGTCGAGCTGGGGCTGGCCCACAAGGCCATCGATCTGCTCCTCGGCGGTGTGGGCGAGGCCATGGCCTTGAGACCCCTCACCGACATCGAGGAGGGCATGATGACGTACCTCGTCATCGAGACCCTCAGGGCCCTGTCGGTGGGGCTCGATCCCTCGTTGCCCAAGCTGAGGCTCGAGTCGCTGGCGCGCAGCTTCGGCGAGGTGTCGAGCCTCATCGGAGAAGACGAAAGCGTCGTCGTGGTGCAGCTCAAGGCGGCTTTCGGCGCCCATTCGGGCTCGGTGCGCCTGTTCATTCCCGAGGTGGTGCTCGCGGCGGCGGGTCCGCCATTGGACGCGCCGGTGCGACGGGCCCGGAGGCTCGCGACCGCCCATGCGGGGGCGTCGAGGCTCGAGCACATCGGAGCGGTCTTGCGAGTCGAGATCGGCCAGGTGGAGATCTCCGGGGGCGACCTGGCGCACCTGACCGCCGGTGACGTGGTCCTGGTCGATGGGCTGACGTGTCGCCCCGACCGAGGCGAAGGCGGCCCGGCACGCATGCGGGTTGGCCTGGGGCGGTTGGGGCACGTAGCGGTCGAGCTCACCCTGGTCGAGGGCCGGTTCAAGGCCGAGGTGAAGGGCATCGTGCTCGGTGCTCCGCCTTCTCCGGCGGCCAGCGAGGCCGTCGGGAGCCCGCCTGCCCTCGGCGAGCAGCCCGAAGCATCGACTTCTCCCGGAGTGAAAGGCAGAGACGACGTGGAAGGAAACCCTGAAGGCGCCGACCTGATGAATGACATTCCGCTCCAGATCTCCGTCGAGCTTGCCCGGTTGCCGATCACCGGGGAGCAGCTCGTCGCGCTCAAAGTGGGGCAGGTGTTCGACCTCAACCGAACGCCGGCCGAGCCCCTCGAACTCTCGGTGAACGGGCGGGTGGTGGCGCGCGGCGAGCTGGTCGAGGTCGAAGGGAACCTCGGAGTGAGGATCATCTCGCTCGCCGGGTGACGCCCATGGCCGCTCCGTTGCTCGTCGTGTGGTTGTCCCTCTGGGCCGGGCCGTCGCCGGTCATCGACGCTGGCGTCGTCGAGCCCCCGCGCGCCGTGGCCGAGGCGTCTCGGGTGCCAGCGCTGCCCGAGCCCGAGCTGCCCCGAGCGGAGCCGCCTGACCTCGGCGCGCCCGATCTCGACCTGGGGTGGACCCTGGTTCGCACCATGGTGGCCTTGGGCATGGTGGTGGCCCTGGTCTACCTCACCTTGAACGTCGGCCTGCGCAAGCTCCTCGGCATTCGCCAGACGCCCGCGGCGCGCATCGTCACGGTGCTCGAGCGAGTGGCGCTCGACCAGAAGCGGGCGCTCTTCGTCGTGGAGGCGGCCGGCGAGGTGTTCTTGATCGGCGGAGCGGACACCAGCCTCACGCTCCTTTCGAAGCTCGACCCGATCGAGGTCACTCGGCTCAAGGGGGCCACCGGCGCCGCCCCGATGTCGCTGAGGCTCAGCCCGCTGTTGCAGAAGCTCCTGGGGCGCAAAGACGACACGCCGCCGCCGCCGACGTGAGAGGGACATGCACGTGACGAACGACCCTTCATTCCGACTGCCACGCTCCTTCACCGGGGCCAAGCTGTGGCTCTTCTCGGCCGCGGTGTTGCTCCAGTCGGAGGCGCTCGCCCAGGCCAGGCGCCGCGCGGGGGTGGCGGCCGAGGAGGTGCTGCGCCCCGAGAACCTCGCCAGCGGCGACACCTATTCCAACCGCCCGCTGATTCTGATGATCGCCTTGGCCGCCCTCGGCCTGGCGCCCTTCGTCCTGATGATGGTGACGAGCTTCGTGAAGATCTCGGTGGTGCTCTCCATCGTGCGTTCGGCGCTGGGGACTCAGCAGATTCCCCCCACCCAGGTCATCACCGGCCTCGCCATCATTCTCACGGTCTACATCATGTCGCCGGTGGGCCAGGAGATGTACCGGGCAGCCGACGCCGGCGACGTCACTCGCAAGGAGGGGCTGCTCGACGCTCGCACCGTCGACGTGATGATCACCGCGGCCAACCGCGCCAAGGAGCCCTTGAGAGACTTCTTGCTCAAGAAGGTGACCGTCAAAGACCGCACCTTGTTCTACAGCCTGGCGCTCAAGCTGCGGAAGCCGATTGACCGAGCCGGCGTGGGCGAGCGCGACTTCCTGGTGTTGACTCCCGCCTTCGTCGTGTCGGAGCTCAAGGAGGCCTTCCAAATAGGGTTCCTCCTGTTCGTGCCTTTCCTGGTCATCGACATGGTGGTGGCGAACATCTTGTTGGCGTTGGGGATGCAAATGCTGTCGCCCACCACCATCTCGATGCCCTTCAAGCTGTTGCTCTTCGTGTCGGTCGACGGTTGGTACCTCATCGCCAAGGGCCTGGTCGTCGGCTACCTGTAGAAGCTAGGAGCGCTCGTGCACCAATTCACCTACCTCATTCAACAGGCGCTCATCTTGGTGCTCGTGGCATCGGGGCCGCCGATCGTGCTCAGTCTGGCCATCGGCTTCATGGTCTCGGTGTTTCAGGCGACGACCCAGATTCAAGAGCAGACGCTCAGCTTCGCCCCCAAGCTCGTGGTGGTCTTCGGGGTCTTGGGGTTGGCGGGCCCGTGGATCTTCGCCACCATTCACCGCTTCGCGTTCAACGTCTTCGACCGCTTCCCGGCGCTCATCGGGCACTGACATGGAACTGGGGCCCTTGATCGAGCAGCTCAAGCACAGCCTCGGGTACCAGATCGACTTCTCGCACGTCTTGTTGGCCTTCGCGCTGCTCATGGCGCGGGTGCTGCCGCCGATCATCTTGACGCCCTTCCTGGGCGGCGAGACGGTGCCCAGCGAGGTGAAGCTGGGGCTGGGGGTGATGCTGGGCCTGGTGCTGTTTCCGGCCATCGCGCCCCAGGTCGAGAAGGTGCCCGTCTCGCCGCTGCTGTTCGTGGCGCTGATGCTGAAGGAGCTCTTCCTCGGGCTCACCTTGAGCTTCGTAGTGGGTATCGTCTTCGACGCGGCGCAGATCGCCGGCAACCTCATCGACACCATGTCGGGCACCAACCAGGCCCAGTTGATGGTGCCGCAGATCCAGCAGCAGGTGTCGCTGTTCTCGAACCTCCAGCTCCAGCTGGTGACGGTGGTGTTCCTCTCGCTCGGAGGCCACCACATCGTCATTCAAGCCTTCGGTGACAGCCTCGAGATGATCCCGCTCGATCGATATCCGACCTTCGCCAGGGCGGGTACGTGGGCGCTGTTCGACACGGTGTTGCGGGTGTCGGGAGACCTGCTGCGCATCGCCCTGGCCCTCGCCTCTCCCGTGCTCCTGGCGACCTTCGTGACCGATCTCGCCCTGGGCCTCATCAACCGGGTGGCGCCGCAAGTGCAGGTCTTCTTCGTGTCCATGCAGATCAAACCGGCGGTGACCGTGCTCATCATGTTCACCAGCATCCACCTGATCCTCGACCGGGTCATCACCGAGTACGGCACCATGTTCCGCTGGGTCCGTCAGGTGCTCACGCTGTTGCAGTGAGGGGAGCGACTCCGTGTCAGAGGGTGGCGACAAGACCGAAGAGCCGTCGCAGAAGAAGATCGACGATGCCCGGAAGGAGGGCAACGTCTGGAAGTCGAAGGACCTCTCGGGCCTGTTCGCCTTCGTCGTGGGAATGTCGGTGGTGAGGGCGAGCTGGAGCGGCTTCGAGACGCGCATCAAGTTCCTCTTCGGGTTCACCGTCGATCACCTCTCGCACCCCACGGACCTGCCCCTGGCGACCACGCAGATGATGGGGCTGGCACAGAGCACCCTCTTCGCCGTGTCATTGCCGATCGCCTTCGGGGCAGCGGTGGCAGGTGGGTTGCTCGATTTTCTCCAGGTGGGCGCGCTGTTCGCGCTCAAGGCCGTCGCCCCCAAGCTCGAGAAGCTGAACCCCCTCGAGGGCCTCAAGAACATGGTGTCGAAGAAGTCGCTGGTCGAGATGGTCAAGTCGATGCTCAAGCTCTCGATCACCGGCTACGTGGTGTTCGGCGTGGTTCGCGATTCGATGGGCATGGTGGTGGCGACCATCCACGGCGACGTGGGCGTCACCATGGCGGTGATGAGTGAGCTCGTGTACCGGGTGACGACGAAGGTGGTCTTGCTGCTGGTGGTCTTCGGCATCTTCGACGTGTGGTGGCAGCACAAGAGCTACATGAAGGACCAGATGATGTCGAAGGACGACGTGAAGAAGGAATACAAGGAGTCAGAGGGCGATCCGCACAACAAGGCCAAGCGCAAAGAGATGCAGATGGAGATCTTGGAGGGCGCGCAGATGGAGGCGGTGAAGAGCGCCGACGTCGTCGTCACCAACCCCGAGCACGTGGCGGTGGCGCTCCACTACGACCGCGAGAGAGACTCGGCTCCACGGGTGGTGGCCAAGGGGCTTCGCTTCAAGGCCGAGAAGATTCGCGAGCTGGCCCGGGCCTCCGAGGTGCCCCTGCTACGCAACGTTCCCCTGGCCCATGCGCTGCTCCGCGTCGAGATGAACGAGGAGATCCCCGAGGAGCTGTACGACGCGGTGGCCGAGGTGCTGAACTTCGTCTCCCAGCTCGAAGAGGGACGGGCGGCGTGAGCCCGAGGCCTCGAGCATGCTAGGGTTCGACGACGGTGAGTGAAGACCCCGACATGGCCATCGCGTTGAAGTACGACCGCGAGAAAGACGACGCTCCGCGAGTGGTGGCCAAGGGGCTCCGGCTCAGGGCCGAGAAGATCAAGGAGCTCGCCAAGCAGTACAACGTGCCCGTGATGAAGAACACCACCCTGGCGGGGGCGCTGTACCGGGTGGAGGTCGGGCAGGAGATCCCCGAGGAGCTGTACGACGCGGTGGCCGAGGTGTTGAACTTCGTTTTTGCGCTCCAGCAGGAACAGCTGAAGAAGTAGCGCGTTTGGACCAGAGGAATCATGGCCCCGAAGATTGGATTACCGCCGTCTGCTCCGATGTGGCCCTGGGGAGGGCCGAGGAGCGTTCGTGAGAAGCTCGTCGACCGGGCTCAACTCGACAAGAAGAGCGCCAAGAAGAAGGGTGACCCGAAGAACCCCGCCCTCGCCTCGGCCGCGCTGCTCGACTTCATCGGGCCGGCCCACTCGGCCGAGGAGCTCCGCCTGCCGATGCCGGTGCCCCCGCGGGGCCACGACGCCGACGTCGAGGGCTTCGTCGATCGCCCGGTTCTCTCTCGAGCCGCCGAGCGCCTCGACGCCGATGCCAGGGACGCGCTGGATCGAGGCCTCGCATCCATCAAGGCGTCTCCCGAGCGGGTCGAGCGGCTCAAGGCCTGGCTCCAGCGCGAGGCACAGATGCTCCAGCTGGTGGCGAAGGTGAGCGACGCGGTGTCCGAGATCGAGCGCCGCCGACGAGAAGAGACGTCGAGCGAGGTGGTCTGACGATGGCCGAGAACGATGCCGCCCTCGCCCAGCGACTCCAGCGGTGGGCTGACGGGCGCACCACCCTCAAGGACGTGCGCGGGTACTCCGACGAGGAACTCTACTCCATCGCCCGCATGGGCTACTTCTACTACTACCAGGGCAAGCTCGAGGAGGCGCGCACGGTGTTCCAAGGCCTCTACGCGGTGAACCCGCTCGACGCCTACTTCGCGCGGGCGCTCGCCGTGGTCGAGATGGCCTCGGGAAACCCGGCTGGAGCCCTCGCGGCCTACGATGTGGCGCTCAAGGTGGCGCCGCAAGACCCCGAGTCCTTCGTCGGTCGGGCCGAGGTCAAGCTGGCACAGGGTGACCGCGCGGGGGCCCAAGACGACCTGCGAAAGGCGGCCCGGCTCATCGAGTCAGAGGGCCCGCTCCAGCAGAAGGTGAAGGCGCTCCTGAGCTCTCTCGGGCGCCGCTGACCTCGTCGAATTCGGTGAAAAAAGTAAGCGGTCACGCAACCTCGACCTCCGCCCGACGATAACCATGTAGGTGCCACGGAGAATGGTTCTCCGGCAAGCAACGAAAGAAGAGGAATACCATGGGTTTGAATCTCGGCAAGTTGGGTAGCTCGCTGGTGAGTGCGATCGTTCCCAAGCCAATCCTGGATCAGGCGATCACCGCCCTCAAGACCGTGGCCCAGGGGGCCCTCACCATTGGTTCGGGGTTCGAGGGCCTGGGGAAGGCCGCACTCGACCTCACCACCAACCTGGCGAACCTCCCGGGCCTTGGCGACCTGACGAAACGGCTCTTGGGCCCCGGCGCTGAGGCGCTCCAAGGTCTGGCGCAGGCCGGTCTGGGCAGCCTCGAGAAGCTCCTCGGCGATACCACCAGCAAGTTGACCGCCCGTCCGCTCGAGAATGGGCAGTCGCCGGTGATCGGGCCGCTGTCGGGCCGCGATCTCCAGGGTGAGTTCAGCAAGATCGCCGACGTCCTTGGCAAGCTCCTGCCCCAGGGTTCTACGCAGGAGGGCTTCGACGCCAAGTTCAAGTCGGCCGTCGACAGCCTCAGCAAGAACTTCGGGCTGCTCGACACCGCCGCTGGCGTTGGCTCCCAAGACGGTCTCGTCGGAAAGGCTGATCTCCAGGCGGCACTCAACAACCCCGACCTGCCCAAGGAGCTCAAGGACGCGATCCAGTTCCTCCTCAACAACCCCGCGGCGATGAACAAGCTCGACGTGGCGGGTGGCGAGGGCAAGGTCGACGGGAAGATCGGCCGCACCGATCTCCAGGCCGCCGCTCGCTCGATGCCCGCGGGCACGGGCTCCCTGACCACGCAGCAGCAGCAGGTGCTCAACCAGATCGCCGACCCCAAGCTCCGCGCAGCGCTGGAGCAGGTGTTCAAGCAGGTGAATGGCGGGAGCACCTCGACGACCGGCAACACCGGCGTCAACCCGCCAGCCAGCAATAACACCGGCGACATGCTGAACCAGATCGTCACCATGCTGAAGCAGCTCCTCGCTGGTGGCTCGACAGGGACCGCGGGTACCGCCGCCAGCCCGCCGCCGGCCACCACGACCACCACCGGCTCTGGCGACGTGCTGAACCAGCTCGTCACCCTGCTCAAGCAGCTCCTCGGCGGCGGCTCGACGGGTACCACGGGAGCGGCCCCGATGGACCTGAACCAGCTTCTCCAGACCTTGCAGAGCGGCGGCCTGGGTTCGGGGAGCACCACGTCTGCGAGCCCTGCGTCGAGCCCCACTTCGTACGCGACAGGAACGACCCCGGCTTCGTACTCATCAGGAACGCCTTCGGTCTCAACGCCGGTCAGCACCACTCCCTCCAGAGTCGGCGGCGGCGGAAGCATGATGGACATCGTCAACACGGGCCTCGCCGGCGCGAACGGCCAGGTGACCGCGCAGGAGCAGGGGATGCTGGACAAGATCCAAGACCCCAACCAGAAGGCCATGATGAAGGCCCAGATGGAGCTTCAGCACGCGCAGGAAATCCTCTCCTTCATCTCGAACATGATGAAGAAGATGAACGAGATGGCGATGGCCGTCATCGGGAACCTGAAGTAACCGTGGTCGGTTTCACCCCACGAAGAGCAAGACGCTCGGCCCTTTCCGCCGGGCGTTTTGCCTTTGTGGGTGCTCATTGCGACACATAGAGTCGCACCCAAGGGAGAAGGCAATGGCCAACGAAAAGAAGACCAACAAGCCAGAGGTCACGCCGGAGTACGAGAAGATTCTCTACACTCCGGAGCGGGTCGAGAAGTGGCTCAACGGCGAGTTGACCCTCCAGCAACTGACGGCGATCTCCGGCCCGGAGATGCTGCAGATGGCCATGATCGGCTTCAGAATGTACGAGCAGGGGCGGTACGGCGAAGCGAAGATGGTTTTCCAGGGGCTGGTGACCCTCGACCCCAAGGAATCGTACTTTCTCACCGCGCTCGGAGCGGTGTTCCTCGCAGAAGACGACCTGGAACAGGCCAAGCGGTACCTCGACCTCTCAATTCAGGCAAACCCCAAGGAGCTCGCCGCCTTCGTCAATCGCGGAGAGGTTCAGCTTCGCCAGGGCAACGTGCTCGAGGCCGCTCAGGACTTCATGAAGGCGGTCGAGCTCGACCCCAAGGCGAAGGACCCCCTCACGATGCGCGCCAAGGTCCTCGCCGCGGCCGCGCTCGAGACCATCGAATCAGCTCAGAAAAGCAGCGCCAAGGCCAGCCCGGCTCCGGCGAAGAAGAAGTGAAGCAACTCCGACTCGGCCTTGACCGATAATTGAAACAAGGAGAGACGACATGGCGATCAACGGAGTTGGACCGGGCTCAGTTTTCATTCCTTCGGTGACGACGGCGAGCACCAAAGCCGCGACCACCACGGCCGTGCCTGCTCGTCTGAGCCTCTTCCAGAATGACACCTTCGAGACCACGGGCAGCAGTGGCACGACCACTGGCACCAGCGCCGAGGAGGACAAGAAGAACGTCGACAACATGATCTTCCAGAAGATGTTCGACATGGCCGAGAAGGCTCGCAAAGACCGTGCGGCCGACAACGACCCCTGGAAGTGACAGTGGGTTCGCGTTCAAGGTTTCTGAATCCATCGGCTGACTTGCGGTAGCTTCCGCTCCCGATGGCTTCCGGCAACGGCTTCCTCAACAAGTACTCGGACATCGTCCTTGCGCTGGTCGTCATCGCGATCGTGGCGATGATGATCATACCGCTGCCGACGCTCCTTCTGGACCTGCTGCTGACCGTCAACATCGGGTTGTCGGTCATCATCTTGTTGACGTCGCTCTATATTCCCAGGGCGCTCAACATCAGCGTCTTCCCCACGCTGCTGCTCATCACCACCGTCTATCGCCTCGCGCTGACCGTCTCGACCACGCGCCTCATCTTGTCGACCGGTGATGCCGGCGAGGTGGTCTACGCGTTCGGCAACTTCGTCGCCCGGGGCAACTTCGTGGTCGGCGGCATCATCTTCGTCATTCTCGTCATCGTGAACTTCATCGTCATCGCCAAGGGCGCCGAGCGCGTGGCCGAGGT
>PMBV01000224.1 GCA_003153055.1 Myxococcales bacterium | reverse complement strand
GCTCGCCAGGCCTTGCGCCCCTTGCCGACACCGCGCACCTCGTCATCATCTCGCAGGGCGCGCCCCAGCACCTGCCGGGCGACGAGGGGGAGATCATGTGGCGCCCAGTTGCTGGGTTGGGTGAGGTGAGAGCAACACGCCGAGTCAGACACCAGGCCCCTCAGCTCCACGCCCTCGCGCCGCAACGCAACCAGAGCGCCGACCAGGTCATGCCCTTCTTTCGGCGCGCGCGCGTCTTCGAGCCAGCGGACCATCGCCGGCCACGCCGGGCTCGAGCGGTCGACGAAGAACGACGCACCCCCGCCGGCCGACACGCCGATGCCGGTGAGCGCCGACTTCACCGGGTCGGGGTCCTCCAGCAAGGCGTTGAGCGCGATGGGCCCACTTCCGAGGCGCTCGAGCGCGGCCGCCAAGTCCTCGGGCGTCTGGCAGCGCTCGGTCGCGACCACGTCGGCGTCGCTGACCAGGAGCTCGGGAAAGGCCAGCCCTTCGAATAGGGCGTTGAGGGCCGCCGGGGCAGGCGGTGTCCACGCGAGCTCAGACCAGGCGACCGGCAGAGGCCGAGAGGTGTCGAGGCGGGCCTGAGCCAGCTTCGCCGGGAGCTCGACCGCCGCCGCGCGGAGCGCCTTGCCCGTGGCCCCTTCAATGGCCTCCTGCGCGGCCAGCGCTGCCTCCACCGAGCCGTACGCAGTGAGGAGCGCGGTGGCGCCCTTGGCCCCGATGCCCTTCACGCCCGGCACCTGGTCCTCGTCGCCGACCAACGCCAGCCAGGCCCCCACCTGCGCCGGAGGGACCATGAAGCGCTTGGTGACGATGTCCTCGGTGTAGCGGACGTTCTTGTTGGCGTCGAACCAGGAGAGGCGCGGGGAGACGAGCTGGGCGTAGCGCTTGTCGACTCCGGCGATGAGGACGTCGTCGCCCGCGTCGGCCGCGGCGCGCGCGTAGCTGGCGGCGACCTGCAGCTCGTCTGGCGTCTCAATGACTCGTAAACCGAAGGTGCTGAGCAGCTCGAGGAGCGGCTCGAGTTGCGCTTGCAAGAGCTCCGGCCAGCCTCGAGCCCTCGCGCCCGCGTCGACGATGGCCACCGCCCGCGCCGGACGCTTCATGGTGATGACACGCTGCAGAGCCCGGGCGACGGCGAACAACGCATTGGTCGGCGCGCCGTCTCGGGAGCGTCGATCGATCGGCACGACGAAGAACCCGCGGGCCAGCAGGTTGGTGGCCGAGGCGACGAGCGTGCGGTCGGTCATCGGGGCACTGGCAGGGTAGCATAGGCCACCGTGCGCCAGCCCCGGCCGTCGAGCGGGTGCCTACGAGCGATCTCGACCGGTCGGTGGCACCGGAGGCTTCTCGGGGCCGTCGGGGCGCTTACTCGCCCAGGTCTCCAGCACCCGCTTGACCAGCTCCATCGGGGTCACGCCGTAGCTCGACGAGGCTCGCCGAATTCGCTCCACGGTCGCCTCCGAAAGCCCGAGCCCACTGAGCTCGACGACCGTCGCCTCGCTCGCCGGGCTGGCGACCACCTTCTCACCCGCTCGCCCGCGATTCGAGCCAGACCAGACCCCTCGCTCACCACGGTACACGCGGCCGATGGCCCGCTCGATCGCCTCGTCGCCGGCGAGGTAGACCTCGAGCCGAGACTTCTGAGTGACCGCTCGAATGGCGTCTTGCGCGTCGAGCGCGGCCGGAGCAGCCATGGCCACGACCAGCGTCCGCTGGCCCAGGCCGCTGAACCGCACCAAGACAGCGCGGCGCTGTTCGGCGATCTTCTGAGGCAAGAGCCCTCCAACCTCGGGTGTCGGCTCCTCGCGGTCGAGGTCCATCGAGGGAAGACCAAGCTGATGGGAGAGGGCTTGCAAGACGTCACCCTCGGTACAGAGGCCCCGCATCACCGCCGCTCGCCCCAGCGCGGTACCCCAGCGCCGTTGGTGATCCAACACTCCGTGGAGCTGAACCTGATTCAAGAGCCCCTGCTGCACCAAGATGTCGCCGATGCGAAGTCGATTCATCGCGCCCCCTCCCGAAAAACCTCCACTGGTTTGAGGATGGTATCGCTCCATCTGGACAGATGGAAGGGAGGTGTCGATTTCTAGCGATCGCCCAGGGGGAGCTGCTTCACCACTGTCGCCGGGTTGCCTGACACGAGCGTGTTGGCTTCGACTGAATGCACCACCACGGAACCTGCCGAGACCACGGCTCCATGGCCGATCCGCACGCCCGCCAGCACCATCGAGCCAATCCCAATCCATGCCCCATCGTCGATGGTGATAGGTTTGGCCTGGACTCGAGTCTGCATTCGTCGCGAGCCAACTCCAAGCGCGTGGGTCGAGGTCGCCAGCACACAGCTGGGGCCGATGGCCACGTTCTTGCCCAACACGATGTCTGCCTCGAGATCGAACTTCACACCCGGCCCAATGATGCACCCGGGGCCAATGTGCAGGCGCCCAGCCCCATCATCAGCGCCGGCGACCGTGACATCGCCGAGAAACGAAGAGCCGAGGGCAATATCGCAGCCCGCCCAGCGAAACAGCTGAGTTCGAAGCCTGCCGAAGTAGAAGTCTGGGAGGAGACGACTCCCACTCAGGAGCGCGAGCTGCCACAGATGGTTTCCACCCAACAACCCACCCAGGTCTTCGCGAATCAACCTCGCGACGCTCCTCAGTGGGATGGGCTCGCCGCGTTTCCCTCCGGGCTCCATGACGACTCCAAGAAAAGACTCAGCACGATTCGACATGCTCACCCCTCCCCGCTCGGCAGTGGACGATACCGCATTCGCCAAAGCCGCGTTTGATTGTCAGCAGCGGTCTGTGCCCACGGGGTGATCTCACAGGTCGCCGCGGAGGTGATCTGGCCGATCGCGCTCGGCATGAGCCGAGGGTGGTTGTCCCTGTTTCCGAGGAGTTCCGGCCGCCCAACGAGGGCACGGCGTCTGCACAGCGGCGCCGCGATGCTGGCTTCGTCCCCATTCAAGTACGACCTCCCGGAGAAGACGTGACCCCAAAATCTAAGAGATTCCTGTTTCGGTTGGCGATGCTCGCGGGCTCGGTTTCCGGCCTCCTGTCCTGTCGCGAGGGGACCTCCGACTCGAGCGGCGCCGACAGCCCCACCCTCGCCACCAAGGCCATGGCGGTTTCGAGCTGGGACACGGTCTCGCCGCTGGCCACCGCCGTGGGCCAGAGCGCGACCAGCCTGAAGGTCGCTGCCGATTCGACCACGCTGTCCTTCCGCGTCGATGGGAGCGGCCTGGGCGGGTATTATGATCTCTTCATCAACGCCGACAATGACCCGAGCTCGGGCCAGCAGCCCGCTCCGTGGACCTCGCCGGGGGCCGACTTCCTCATCGAGAACGGTCGCGTGTACCGCTTCGCCGCCAATGCCTGGCTCGACCTGGGCACCGCCGGCGTGACGAGCACGGCGAGCGCGGCGGCCGTGGAGGTGACGGTGGCGAAGTCGGCGCTGGTGGGCCTGGCCTCGTCGTTCTCGGTCGGCTTCAAAGACATCTCGACCAGCTGGGCGCTCCAGAGCGCACTGCCGACGGCAGGGAGCCTCGCCGCCTACCCGAGGAGCATTGGCTTCGTGGTCGATGGGAGCGCACGGGAATGGACCGGCGTCGAGGTGCTCGCCACTGCCACGGGCCAGGCGGCGACCACCTTGAAGGCCACCTTCAATGACGACTCGCTCTCCTTCGTCATACAGGGGAGTGGCCTGGGTGGCTCGTACTCACTCTTCCTCAACACCGACGACAACGCAGCCACCGGCTTCGCGGGCGCGCATGGCGCTGAGTACCTTGTCCAGAATGGCCGCCTCTATCAATCCATGGGACCTGCTTGGAGCTGGAGCGACCTGGGCACGGCCAGTGTGCAGGAGGCAAAGAACGCCTCGACGGTGGAGCTCCGGGTTTCTCGCGCCGCCATGGGCACCCTGGCCGAGGCCATCACGGTGCGCTTCGACGACCTCGACGGCGCCACGTGGAACGTGCGGGGCACGCTGCCGACGACCTCGTTCGCCAGGCTCTCGCTCATGCGCTTCGGAAAGGGCCTGATCGTTCCCGCGTACCTCTCGGTCGGCTCACGGTTCCCCGCGGACCCCAGCTACGACGCCTCGCTGCTCGCCGGTTGGACCGTGCTCGCTGAGGCGGCGCTGACCGTCAAGAATGGCACCGACCCTGCCTACAAGGACTTCTGGGTAGTGGTGAACAGCAACAACGGCCCGTTCACTCCGACCGACCCGGCCTGGGCCTACGCCGCCAGCCTCTGGGACCCGATCCGCGCCAACGGCGGGCTGATCTTCGGCTATGTCCACACGTGCATGTCTCCTATGGAGCCGCTCGTGGAGCAGTACCGGCCGCTCGAGGCCGTGAAGCAAGACATCACCGCGTGGGTCACCGGCTACCCGAACCTGGGCGGCATCTGGATCGACGAGTTCTACCCCCGCTACGAGATCTCCAACTCCGACTGGACCAGCTTCTTCCCCAACGGAGCGCAGAACGCCCCCACCGATCGCGCCTGGTATGACAGCCGCATGGCTGACGGTCGCCCGAACTGGGATCTTCAGGTGAACCCCAGCGGTGGCTATTACGATCAGCTCACCCACTGGATCCGCGCGACCTACCCCAACCTTCGCATCATCGGCAACGCAGGCGGTCAATTCTATTCAAACCAGAAGGGCTACTCCAAGCTGGTGGACGTGACGTGCAGCTTCGAGCAGAACCTTGCCGAGGCGATGTCGCCAGCGCTCGACTGGAGCGGCCTCAACCATGACCCCGGAAACGGCGCAAAGGGCCAGCTGGCGCTGATTCACGGCAACACGACCGATTTGTATGGCGCCATGGTGCACTCCATCACCAAGGGCTATAGCCACCTCTACACGACCGACCGGCTCCTCGAGTCGAACGTCTGGGGTGGCATCGCGTCGTATCTCACCGATGAGGTGCAGTTCGTCGCGAACACCAAGCCGGCGGCGCCTCCATGACGAACGCCTCGGGCGGCCGATTCCCAGCCGTCGCGCGGTGCGGCGAGTGAGCCAGAGCCCAAGGGCGAACAGCCAGGGGCTCGATGGATCCACGGAGCGGCAGCCGCAGGCGCCGACCGCTGCCACGGGCGATTGTGTCCCTCCGGTGAGGGTGCGTGAA